>JBJMLW010000351.1:0-3518 GCA_045805105.1 Flavisolibacter sp.
AAGCGTTTATGGTACAATTACGGGTGAATGTTACTAGTTATTTATAGTAGTACTTCTAATTACATAGAAAGGAATAATTATGTAATACAATGATGTAGCGGGAAGGATAGAATTTTTGAATGCCTTTGCCCGGTGATAAAAAATTTGTTTTGCAAAATTTCTTGCATGACTATCAAGAGTTCAGTTTGTGCTGGTAAGGCTAACTTTTAATCCGGAGGGGTACATGTCGGTAGAAATAATATGTCGTTTTTAAAAAAAACTTGCCCCGTAGAAGGGGCACGGGTTTGTCAGGAAAAAAAATTCCAGGAACAGTTCAAAGAAATATTGAAAGCTTTTAGAAGTCGATAATGAAGATAGGTTCATAAAGGTCTTGAATAATCTTAACCGGGGTAGCCCCTACGGGGCATAGGTTCTGAAAAGCCGATGTTTTTCTACCGACATGTAGCCCCTCCGGGGCATAGTTTCCGATAATCTCTTTCCCCGACGGGTCTCCCACAGCGGAATGAAAGAAAATAAATGAATGAATCTTATGTGGGACCGTTGTAAACGTCTTCTGCCTACGGGTCCCCGGTAAAAATAATAATATCATTAAGTGAACTAACGGGAGACCCGTCGGGGAAGGAGAACATTAAGTAAACTAACGGAGATCTGTAGGAGAAGAATATCGTTAAGTAAACTAACGGAAAAACAGACGGGGAAGAATGTATGTTTGAATAACATTCTTACAGTGGCTCAGGAAATGCGGTGCGCAACGTGTCTCCTTCCCCGACGGGTCTCCCACAGCAGAATGAAAGAAAATAAAATGAATCTTATGTGGGGACCCGTAGGAGTGAATGTCTTCTAAACCACTATGTTTTACGCAGAAGCCCAGTTGGCAAGGGAATTTTTAATTTTGATCTTATTATACTGTCCATTTTTCAACTTCCTGTTTGTTATTGTATTGTCAGATGATTATTCAATAACTTAAATCTTAAAAAATGAAAGAATTCATGTTGATCTTCCGTCACCAGGATGGCCATAAGGTAGCATCGCCCGAACAAATCCAGGTATGGATGAAACAGACAATGGACTGGATCGGAGGCATTGCCGCCCAGAACAAATTTGTAGGTGGTAATGGCCTTCTTTTCGATGAAAGCAAAACCGTATGGCATAATAGTGTTGTAACCAACGGACCGTTTGGAGAGATCAAGGAAACAATCGGCGGATATGTTATTGTAAAGGCAGAAAATACAGATGAAGCCGTTGCATTTGCAAAAGGCAGCCCTGTATTGCAGGGAGAAGGAAATAGTGTTGAAGTGCGGCAGGTAGTGAAGGGAGATGGATTGCATTAGCCGGAGTGCTTTTATAACAATCTTACTTTGCCACTGATTAATTTTCAATTTTCAATACTCAATGCTCAATATTCAAGTTTGTGTTCCGCTCCGCCAAGAATATTGGGGTACACACTTGATCATTGTCAGTTGAACATTGAATATTGAAAATTTTTCCTTAACGCATATTTGATCTTAGAAAATGCAGAACCTTCTTCCTCATCTCTTCCGTTCCGAATTCAGGAAAATTGTTTCGGTCTTGTGCCGCCAATTTGGATTTGAACAGATGGAAATTGCGGAAGACATAGCGAGCGATACTTTCATGACTGCTGCACAAACGTGGTCATTGAATGGTGTTCCGGAAAATCCGGTTGCATGGCTGTACGCAGTCGCCAGGAATAAGTCAAACAATTTATTATTACGTGATACTACTTTCAGGAAAAAGATTCTTCCGGAAATTCGACAAATCACAAATGACAAGGAATGCTACGATATCGACCTTTCGGAACAGAATATTACCGACAGCCAGCTGCAGATGATGTTTGCTATTTGTCACCCTTCGATATCGGTTGAAGCACAGGTGGGACTTTCACTACGCATACTTTGTGGTTTCGGCATTGATGAAATAGCAGATGCATTTCTCACTAAAAAAGAAACCATTACTAAAAGATTATTCCGGGCAAAGGAGAAGTTGCGCGAGGAAAATATCCGGATTGAAATGCCGCCGGTTCACGAAATTGATCAGCGTCTTGGTGCTGTACTGACCACGATTTATCTTTTATTCAGTGAAGGATATTATTCTTCAAGCGACAACCATATCTTGAGAAAAGACTTCTGTCTGGAAGCTATCAGGCTATGTTACATGCTTGTTGAAAATCCAATTACTGATAAATCGCCGGTGAACGCGTTGCTATCACTGATGTGTTTTCATGCATCGCGTTTTGATGCCAGGATTGGAGAAAACGGAGAGTTGATTTTATATAATGACCAGGATACATCATTGTGGAACATGGAACTTGTAAATAAAGGTGTTTACTTCCTGAACCGCTCTTCCGGTGGAAATTTTATTTCATCTTATCACCTCGAAGCGGCCATTGCTTACTGGCACACAAGAAAGGAAGACTCAATTGAGAAATGGGAAAATATACTTCAATTATATAACAGGCTATTGCAGATCAGGTATTCTCCGGTAGCAGCACTCAACCGCACTTTCGCACTTTCTAAAGTTCATGGGAAAGAAATCGCCATCGGGGAAGCTGAAAAGTTACAGTTGATTAACAATCATTTTTATTTCACGTTGCTTGGTGAACTTTACCAAGACCTCAATAACAATAAATCAATGGAAAATTTTGAGAAGGCATTATTACTGGCGAAAACAGATACGGATAAGAAGACGATCCTGGAAAAATTAGAACGACTGAACCAAATGCTCACGCGCAAGCGATAGCCACTAAGACACGAACGAACAAAAACGAATGAATTTTAAGTCTTATCGCCTTCCTGCTCCTTTGTGCCTTAGTGGCTTCTCTCTATGTCTCTGTGGTTCGCCTTCCAGCCTTACCTTAGCAACATGGCTAGCGGAATAAAGAGTAAAGTACAGTTGGATAAAGCAACCTTATTAGAACAAAGAGTTCACACTTCACGCCTTCTCGGGAAAAACAAATCACTTGTTCTGCATGGTGGCGGCAATACATCGGTAAAAATTATTGAAAAGAATATTGTAGGCGAGGAAGAAGAAATTCTGTATGTGAAGGGTAGTGGCTGGGATCTTGAAACAATAACCGCTGAAGGTTTTTCTCCCGTTCGTATCAGTCACCTGAAAAAGCTTGCGCAGCTATCTTCATTATCGGATTCTCAAATGGTTAATGAACTCGTAACCCATCTCACAAAATCTTCGGCGCCTGTTCCGTCTGTTGAGGCCATACTTCATGCAGTGATCCCTTACCGGTTTGTTGACCATACACATGCTGATGCCATTGTAGCGATATCGAATTCAGTCAACGGGGATGAAATACTGAAAGAATTATATGGCGATGAAGTAATTTTCATTCCATATGTCATGCCCGGTTTTGATCTTTCGAAGCTGTGTGCTGCTATATTAAAAGAGCAACTCACAGATGATAAGGTGGGATTGATACTTTTACATCACGGCGTTTTTTAATTTGGTGAAACTTGTTTATATTAATTCGTCTTGTTGGTTAAGATTGT
>JBJMLW010000352.1:0-5213 GCA_045805105.1 Flavisolibacter sp.
AAACGTTTGCAGACACTGGAACAGCACAGTGAACTTGGTAGTGGTTTCCAGATAGCTATGCGGGATCTCGACATACGCGGAGCAGGAAATATGCTGGGAGGAGAACAGAGTGGTTTTATGGCAGAGATAGGTTTTGAAATGTATCAGAAGATCCTTGATGAAGCCATCCGGGAATTAAAACGAACACAGTTCAAAGACCTTTTCAAAGAAGAAATTTCAAGACAGGATGATTTTGTACAGGACTGTACCATTGATACTGATCTCGAGATCCTGATCCCTGATGATTATGTTGAAAATATAACCGAACGCCTTTCCTTGTATTCCCGACTTGATAATTGTGAAAGTGAAGAAGAACTGGCGGCAATGCAACAGGAATTAACTGACCGCTTCGGCCCGCTCCCTTCCGAGGTGCAGGAACTCTTTATTACTGTCCGATGCAGAAAACCTGCCGTTGAACTTGGATTCGAAAGAATGATTTTGAAAAATAATTCACTGAAGTGTTATTTCGTTAATCGCCCTGATTCACCTTATTTCGAATCTGATACATTTAATCATATACTTCAATACCTCCAGACAGGAACCAATAAGGCAAGACTCAGGCAGGTAAATAAACTCTTCATGATTGTTGTTGAACCGGTAAAAGACATGCAGGACGTTTTTTCATTTCTTCAACGTATGCATCAGTCCGTTTTTCGTTTGCAAGTGGTTGAAAAACAGGCCTGAAACTCTCTATAGCTTTCCTTAAGTTTATATATTATTTTAGAGGCACGAACTATATCCATGAAAATCAACCGCTACCTTCTATTTATTATAATTTTATTGAATGCGCAAATTCTTCATGCGCAGGATTATAAAATCTATCTCAGTTCCGGTACAGTTGATCCCCAGCCAAACATTACTAAAAAACTGGTTGATTCCTTTAACGTTCGCACTTCCCGGGTGAGGAACCATTCCTTTTTAATAATTCAATTTGAATCAATTCCCGGCGAGCAGGTAAAAACTTTTCTTTCATCTCATGGAATAGAGCTCCTTGAATATATTCCTTCCCATGCATATACAGCATCAGTAACGGGTAACCTTGATCCGGAAATATTACAACAGGTAAATGCGCGCAGTTTTTTTTCATTGATGCCCCAGCAGAAAATGGAAAGAAGACTGTCAAAAGGAATGATTCCATTTTCTGCAGTAAAGCTGCCCGGAACCATTGATGTGTGGATCAGTTTTCCAAAAACATTTCTTCAGCAGGATGTCTTGAATGAACTGAAAAATTTCAACGCAGATATTATTTCAACAGATATGGTTAAATACAGGATCATTGCCGTGCGTATCAGTACTTCACGGCTGAACGATCTTGCTGCACTGCCATTTATTGAATATGTACAACCTGCACCCGGTGGCGACCAGCTGCTGAATTATAACAGCCGATATGCGTCGAGAGCAAATTTGCTAAATGCATCAATAGCAGATGGAGGAAAGGGATTGAATGGTGAAGGTATGGTTGTAGGAGTTGGCGATAATGCAGATGTTCAGACACACATAGATTTTGCACGCCGGCTTATCAACCGTGCGGCGCAACCAACAACATCGGGTCATGGTCATCATACAACAGGATCTGTAGCTGGTGCAGGAAATGGAAGTGAACTTTACCGGGGATATGCACCCAAGGCAACCATTGTCAGCCAGGCATTCAATGGTATTATCATCAATGCCCCTACCTATGTGAATGATTATGGAATGGTGATCACCAATAATTCCTATGGTGATAATATTGAGTGCGGATACTATGGTACATATGACCTTTATTCCCGGATGCTCGACCAGATGGCGATTGATTACCCTTCGCTTCAGAATGTTTTTTCTGCAGGGAATAGTGGCTTGAATACGTGCTCACCTTTTCTTCCTTCCTATCATACTGTTCTTGGTGGGTATCAGTCGGCAAAAAATGTTATCACCGTTGGCGCTACCAATGACTCAGGAGCGATTGCATCATTTTCAAGTCGTGGTCCTGTAAAAGACGGACGTGTTAAACCGGAGATCGTGGCGATGGGGCAATTTGTTGCATCGGCATGGGCGGCGAATATTTATGGATATAATAATGGAACGAGTATGTCGGGACCGATGGTTTCCGGGGGACTTACATTATTGTACCAGCGTTACAAACAACTCAACGGAGGAGTTAATCCAAAAAATGGATTGATGAAGGCCATCATATGTAATGGAGCAGTTGACCGTGGAAATGCAGGTCCTGATTACCAGTATGGATTTGGATGGATGAATCTTCTGAGGAGTATTGACATGATTGAAAATTCAAGGTATTTTATTTCATCTGCAGTTAACAGCACCACCAATACTCATACGATTTCTGTTCCGGTCAATACGGCGCGACTGAAGGTTATGTTATACTGGAATGATCCGGCAGCTTCGGTACTTAGTTCACCGACACTTGTAAATGATCTTGACCTTGAAGTTGCAGATCCTTCTTCAACAATATTCCTTCCGAAAATTCTGGATACATCCAGTGCAAATGTTACAAATGCATCAGTAACCGGTGCTGATCATCTCAACAACATGGAGCAGGTTGTTTTTGAAAATCCGGTTGCAGGAAATTATACATTAAGAGTCAAGGGAACTGCCATTACTAAAAATCCATCTCAGGAATATTTCCTCGTTTATGATATCATACCGGTACAGTTGAAAATAACCGCGCCTGCAGGAAGTGAAGATCTTGCGCCTTCAACAAATGCATTTGACATGATGAAGATCAGCTGGGAGGCTGATGGATTTCCTTCATCCGGAACAGCAACCATAGAATTTTCCCCGGATAACGGATCTACCTGGTCAACTGTTGCAGCAGGTGTAAACATCAATCGTTATGTATACACCTGGTGGGTGCCGAATATTCCAACAAGCCAGGCACTCGTTCGTGTAACCAAGGATGGAACAGGAGAAACGTCAACAAGTAATCCTTTCACTATTCTTGGTCAGCCCGTAATATCTCTTCCTGCACCACAATGCGAAGGTTATATCAATATGAGTTGGGCTGCAATTCCATCAGCAACCGATTATGAAGTAATGATGCTGCAGGGCGATGATATGAAAAGAGTAGCGCTGACTACAGGTACATCTTATACATTCAGCGGGCTTTCAAAAGATTCTACCTATAGCGTTACCGTGCGAGCAAGAATTAATGGAAAGCCGGGAAGGCGTGCGGATGCTATTACAACGCAGCCGAATACCGGCACATGCAGTGGAACTATTTCTGACAATGACCTGAAAGTAGATGCCATTCTTGCACCTGCCTCGGGGAGAAAATTTACTTCTACTTCACTCACAGCATCCACAGTAATTTCAGCACGCATCAGGAATCTTGATGATGCCCCTTCAGGAAGTTTCGATGTAGAATATTCAATCAACGGCGGCCCATTTGTTTCTGAAATAGTTGCTACTCCCATAGCAGCAGGTGGAAGCTATACACACAATTTTGCCACAACAGCCGATATGTCTGCCCCGGGTAATTATGATCTGACCGTTGTAGTAAAAAATTCAAATGCAGATCCTGTTTCAGTGAATGATACTTTATATGCAAGGATTAAACAACTTGACAACCAGCCATTGAACCTGGCTTCATTTTATGTTGATGATATGGAAGCTGCTACAGTTTCTGATTATGTGAGAGATACAGTTGGTATTACAGGAATTGACCGTTATGATTTTTCGCATTCAACACCTTATGGCAGATTGAGAACTTTTGTGAATTCAGGATATGCTTATTCCGGATCAAAAGCTTTGACACTTGATGCCAGCAGGTATTACATTCCAGGCAATACAAATTACCTGGTTGGTACCTATAATTTATCTGGTTATAATGCATCAAGCAATGATGTACGAATCGATTTCAGATTCAACCATCACGGCCAGCAAGCACATCCCGACAATGCAGTATGGATCAGAGCTAATGATAGTCAGCCGTGGATACAGGTTTACAAACTGGATGCAAACCAGGCCGATCCGGGAATTTATTTGAAGTCTACCAGCATAGAATTGTCGGACATCCTCGCAGCTGCAGCTCAAAACTTTGGAACAAGTTTCCAGGTTCGCTGGGGACAGTTCGGACAAATTGCTACAACGGATAAAACTACTGCAGCCGGTTATACATTCGATGATATTCGTGTTTATGAAGTTTTCAATGACATGCAAATGCAAAGTATTGATGAACCGGGAGCATCAAGTTGTGGATTAACCAATTCAACGCAGGTAAAAATAACTGTACGGAATAGTGATAACAATACGATAAATAATATCCCTGTAAAATACAGAATTGACAATGGCAGCTGGATTACTGAAAACATTCCTTCGATCGCAGGCAATACTTCAATGCAATATACTTTTGTTACAAGTGCAGATCTGTCAACTCTTGGTTCTCATGTAATTCAGGCGATTGTGGATTTGTCCGCGGATAGTTTCCATGAAAATGATACCACGTCAGTTACCATCATGAATACACCGGTGATCAGTTCATTTCCTTACCTGCAGAATTTTGAATCAGGAAATGGATACTGGTATTCTTCCGGTATACATTCCAGTTGGGAATATGGTACGCCATCGTCAACAAAACTGAAAAACGCGGCCAGCGGAATTAAGGCGTGGAAAACAAGGCTGGCAGGAAATTACAACGACAATGAATTATCATATCTCTATTCACCCTGTTTTGATATTACAGGGATGACAAATCCATCTCTGAGTTTCAGTGTATCACTGGATCTTGAGGATTGTGGTGCGGCACTTTGTGATGCTGCATGGGTGGAATATTCTGCTGATGGAATTACATGGACAAAACTTGGAGCATCCGGTACAGGAACCAACTGGTATAATAAATCTTCAACACAACTGTGGAGCGTACAGGATTATACAAGGTGGCATGTCGCTACAACACCGCTTCCAACCGGCTTCAGCAAACTCAGACTGAGATTTGTTATGCAATCAGATGCAGGTGTGAACAGGGAAGGAATTTCAATTGATGATATTCATGTGTATGACAACACTTCGGGTATTTATAATGGTTCCACCATTACTTCCCCGTTATCTCAAACGGTTTCCGGAAATTCTTGGATTGATTTTAAATCAGGAGGACAGCTTGTTGCTTCTATCCAGCCAAACAATCAAAACCTTGGCGCTACAGATGTTCAGGCATTCATCAATTCATCTGCGGTCCG
>JBJMLW010000353.1:0-8156 GCA_045805105.1 Flavisolibacter sp.
CTTACAAAGAAGTATGTACCGGAGAAACCGGACATGCAGAATGTGTGCAGGTTGTTTATGAACCAAATAAAATTTCTTACGACGAACTTCTCGAAGTATTTTTTGAAGTTCATGATCCAACGAGTCTCAACCGCCAGGGTGCAGATGTTGGTACACAATACAGGAGTGCGATATTTTATCATAACCCACAACAGAAAACGAGGGCAGAATATTATAAAAAGGAACTTGATAAATCTGGTGCATATAACAAACCGGTTGTAACAGAAATCACACCTGCCACTAAATTTTATCCTGCAGAAGATTATCACCAGGAATATTACGACAACAATAAAAATTCAAATCCTTATTGCTCTGTTGTCATCCGCCCCAAACTGGAGAAGTTTGAAAAAGTTTTTTCAAAGAAGCTGAAAGCGAACTGATTGACGTGAAACGTGAAACGTCAATGTAGTATTTCCTATTTCAACAACGATGCTCTAATTGTAAGATATTAATGTATATCGTCTCACTTTCACGTTTCACGTTTCAGGTTTCACGATTGACGATTCACAATTGCCGCTGGCAATTCCCGAATTTTCCTATCTTCCCCATATGTCGTCTATGAAATTCTTTTTCTTTTTTCTTTTCTTCATTTCCCTACAAACGGAGGCACAAAATAAAATTATTCCTTCCGTACAGGTTATCACATCCGGCACAAAATCATCACTACGCGGCCTCAGTGTTGTGAATGATGAAGTGGTTTGGGTTAGTGGAAGCAATGGAACCATTGGCCGTAGTACTGATGGTGGAAAGAACTGGAAATGGCTAGTTGTAAAAGGATTTGAAAAAACCGATTTCCGCGATATTGAAGCATTTGATGCTGTATCCGCAGTGATTATGGCAGTGAGTGAACCAGCCTATATCCTGCGCACTTCCGACGGTGGAGATACATGGAAAGTTGTATATGAAAATAAATCCAAAGGGATGTTCCTCGATGCAATGGAATTCTGGAATGAAGATGCCGGAATCGTCATCGGTGATCCTGTAGAAGGAAAGTTTTTTGTTGCAAGATCCTTTGATGGTGGAAGAAGCTGGAAAGAAGTACCTGAAGATAATCGTCCTATCGCCGACAGTGGTGAAGCTTGCTTTGCAGCAAGTGGAACCAACATCAGGGCCCTCGATAATAATGAAGCAGTTTTTATTTCTGGTGGTCTCACATCCAATATTTTTATAAGAGATACAAAAATGAAAGTCCCTATAATCCAGGGCAGGGAAACAACAGGTGCCAATTCCATTGCTGTATGGGACCGTTACCGTAATAAAGGAGGAGACAGGCTGGTTGTTGTCGGAGGCGATTTTAATGCTGATTCCAGTTCTAACCGCAACTGTGCCTATAGTACCAATCGTGGGAAAATATGGAATACATCAAAGATTCCACCACATGGGTACCGGAGTTGTGTTGAATACCTGGATAAAAAAATTCTGGTCAGCTGCGGACTCACCGGTGTTGACTATACGATTGATAATGCCAATACCTGGAAATTAATTTCCAAAGAAAGTTTTCATGTGTGCCGCATTGCTAAACTTGGAACAACAGTATATCTCGCAGGAAGTAATGGAAAGGTGGGGAAGCTCGTTTATGGGAGTAAATAGGTGAGCCAGGAATTCGGAATTCGAAGTGTCCTGGTGAATTATGTTTCCTAATTTATTTGAAACATATAATTAATCCATTGTATAATAAAGTGTGCACCTGCTTCCAAATGCCCTTATTCAATTCCAAAGTCCTAATTCCTGTCTTATACTGCTATTAATCGAAAATCCCCTCCCATTCGTCGAATGTGATTTTCAAATGAAGGGTCTCGGGTGCATCTTTACAGTGTTAAAAGGGTTCCAATATCTTAGAAGACCATCCAGATCCGGAAAAACCAAAACGATTCAAATATCCTTAGAACCAACATCCAGATCCACGGAAAACCAGAATATATCCAAACCAAAACCAACAGCCAGGAAAGAATACCTGACTAAACCCAACCGACCAATTGAAGAATTTAAGCCGCTACCGAGCGGCTTTATATTTTCTATTTTTCAAGGCTTCTAATATGTAAAAAGCTGTCCCGCAGTTGCTTGTTTTACATGCAAAAATTACTTCGTAGATATACGTTTGAATAATAACTACCGGAAGATATCTTGTAAATGAATCGCGAAAACACTGCAGTTATATCCTGTCCTTAGAAAACCGAGTCTTTTTAAACCCTTTAAAACTTGGTTATGAAAAAAATTCTTACTTCCATCAATGAACAAGTC
This sequence comes from Flavisolibacter sp., assembly GCA_045805105.1. Lineage (GTDB taxonomy): Bacteria > Bacteroidota > Bacteroidia > Chitinophagales > Chitinophagaceae > Flavisolibacter. The sequence continues at coordinate 2,281 of JBJMLW010000353.1, forward strand.
CAGGAATCCCTGATCGTATCAGCCATTCTTGTCATCATCATCACGATAGCTGTATTTTTTGTTTAAGGAACTATAACGATAGAAGAAATTGGAACGCCGCTTTCAGAGCGGCGTTTTTCGTGTGATTTGTGATGTTTGAATTTTGATCATTGATTTATCAGCTGTGATGAATTTCAACAAATAAAAGATCTTAAAATCAAAGATCTGAGATCTAAAGCGCTTTCAGTATCTCTTTAACCGAAACACGCGTCTTATAGTCTTCATCAAAGAAACGGAAAGTAACAGAGCCTTCGGTATTCACGATATAAACCGCCGGTACAGGCAGGTATGCATCTTTTGTCTGGTTGTTATTTTTCAGCAGATCAATCCCTGCATTTTTATAACGGCCAACAGTGCGATCATCCACCCGGTACATGACCTTGTAATTCTTCCCGATTTTCATGTCTTTATCATATACCAAAGGAAAGGTTGCTCCTGTATGCGCAGCCATAGAATCAATTCCTTCATCTCCTTCAGGAGAAATGGCAACTACCTGGGCACCTTTGGCAGTGATGAATTCAAGAGAGTCCTGTAACTTCTTCAGATAACGATTGCAGAATGGACACCAGTTGCCCCTGTAAAAAACAACCACCACATTTCCTTTTTTCCTCATGTCTTTCAGGCTTACCTCATTTCCATTCTGGTCCTTTGCTTTAAAATCAGGTGCCTTGGAATTGATAAAAAGTCCTTCAGGCTTGTCCTGGGCCTGAACTAAAGTAAGGGAAAGAAGAAACGCAAGTGTGGCAATTATTCTTTTCATATACCGGTTTGATCCAAAATTAATCAGGAGAATGAATGATTGAGTTAAAGACGACCGGGATTAACGAAACGTTGTAAGAAGGGAGATGGACCATGGACCATGGTCTATGGTCCATGGTCTATCGTCTAATCCTTAAACATAAAATACACAGCGCCGAGAAGAAAAATAAAGCTGATCACATAACGCATATGAAAGGATTCCTTCAACACTACCACAGCAAACACACTAAAGACAATTAGTGTGATTACTTCCTGCACAATTTTTAACTGGAAAGCATTGTATCCATTCAGGAATCCTGAACGGTTCGCAGGAACCATCAGGCAGTATTCAAAAAATGCAATGATCCAGCTTAGTAAAATGGCTTTCCACAATGGCCACCCGGTATGCCGCAGATGATAATACCATGCAGTTGTCATGAAGATGTTGGAGGCGGTGAGAAGGATAATTGTTCGGATCATAGGCGTCAATAGTGAATCGTCAATCGTCAATCGTGAATGATAGTCCTTGAATTTTATAGAACCGTTACAGCGGTTGGGAAAATAAAACTTGCCCATTCCCGATTGACAATTCACGATTGACGTTCTTAGTTCAGACTGCGGAAATCCACGGGCACCAGCTTGCTTACACCAGGTTCCTGCATGGTAACTCCATAAATAACATCAACAGCACTCATGGTTGTTTTGTTGTGTGTTACAATAATGAATTGGGAATTGTTGCTGAACTCCCGGATCATGTTCGTAAACTTTCCAACATTGGCATCATCCAGTGGTGCATCTACTTCGTCAAGGATACAGAATGGCGCTGGTTTGATTAAATAGATTGCAAATAGCAGCGCGGTTGCTGTAAGTGTTCTTTCTCCCCCGCTCAACTGACCAATGCTGCTCGGCCGTTTACCTTTTGGTTTAGCCATGATATCAATTCCGGTTTCGGCAAGATTATCAGGGTTTTCAAGAATCAGGTCGCACTGGTCATCTGAAGTGAAGAGTGTTTTAAATACATTCTGGAAATTTTCCCTTACACTGTTAAATGTTTCAAGGAATTTCTGGTTGGCTGTTGTTTCAACTTCAGCGATTGTCTGGAGTAAACTTTGTTTGGCAGAAACCAGGTCGTCCTTTTGCTCAACGATAAAGTCATAACGCTTTTTCATTTCTTCAAAAGCTTCGATAGCGGTAGGATTTACTTCTCCCAGGTTTTCAAGTCGTTTTTTCATCCTGTCAGATTTTTCCTGCAATTCCTCAACCGGAACATCTGATGTCCTGTCTTCATCGAGAATATCTTCCAGCACAATCTTGAATTCAACATGCAATCTCTCTTTCATTCCCGCCAGCTGCAGCTTAACATCTGTTAGCTTGTCTTTGATGGCTGCGAGCAAATGCTCCACCTGTTCCTTTTCTTTCACCTTATGCCTCAATTCACTTTCCTTCGCATTCAGCTGGTTGCGGAAATTATAATAGGCCTGGTCTGCTTCATTAAGAATATTTTCTTCTGCGTCTTTTTTCCTGAGCATTTCCAGCAGGCGTTCAGAAATTTCTTTCAGACTTTCATCTGAAGCAGCAATATTTTCAAGTGTTTCTTTCAGTTGGGTTGTATTATCTGCAACTTCATTTTTAAGTGTAGTGAGCTGATTGTTCTTAAAAAGAAGTTCCTGCTTCAAAGCAGTAATCTTGCTCTGTTCGCGCGTAACCTGCAGGTTCATTGCATTATACTGTGTGTTGATCTCGTTGTATTGCTGTTCAACATCCTGGTATGAAGTTTCTGCTGCCTGTAGTTGTGTTGTAATCCTGCCGAGACTTTCATTTAATGAAATAAGTTCCTCCCTCACGGTTTCAATTCCAGATTGTGTAGCCTGCAATTGCGACTGAAGGTCGGCCATTCTTTTTTCGGAAGATCCCTGCGAAAGATTCAGGTTTTCCATCCGGTTCTGTATTGTCAGTAGCTGATTGTTTAATTGCTGTATCTCCTGTTCTGTTTGTCTTATTGCATGTTCTTTCAGATCTGCGTTAAATGCAATCACTTCATTATGCCGCGACTGAATCTCACCATATAATTTATCCGTAACTTTTTGTTGTTCCTGAATCTGTTCAGCAAGTTTTTCAAGATTTTTTGCCCTTCCTATTTTTTTCCCTTCGAAAATACCAACACTTCCCCCGGATAATGTAAAGCTTCCCTTTACATACTTTCCATGTTTTTCAAGCACAACAAAACCATTACTGTTTTCTAGCGCTGTTTCATCATCAGCAATAAAGACACTGCCCAGCAACTGTTCTGCAAGTTTTCTATATTGTTCATCAACTTCAATCACATCAAGTGCAGGAATGGTACCTGCTGGTTTGTGATCAGGAGTCATTACAACAGATCCGTTGATCTTGTCAAGAAGAAAAAAGTTAGCCTTACCCTTTTTATTGTCATCTAGCAGGTGTACTGCCTGAAGCCCCTCCGTAAGGTTATTTACTACATAATAATTCAGGAATGGTTCCAGAACATTTTCCAATGCCGCACGGAAATCTTCTTTAACATAAATAATATCTGAAAGTATCGGTGCCTTGTGATTCCACCCCTGGTTGTTGTGCAGAAATTTCACACTTTCAGGATATCCTTCCATGGAATCAATCAAACTTTTCAGCAGGTCAAATTCATTTTTACGTGAATCGAGCTTACGGTTTTCATCGGCCTGGCGTACCCGTAATGCTTCCAGTGCTTCCTGCGTTTGGAGAATCTGTTCCTTGGTTTTATTATGATGTTGTTGAAGTTGTTCAAGGTCTGTCTGCTTCAGTTGAAGCTCCTTTGTTTTTTGCTCCTGGGAAATTTCCAGATCATGTATCTGGTTCTGCCTGGTTGTTCGTTCTTCTTCCAGATGAACAATAGTTCTTTGAAAATTCTGGATGGAAGTATCTGCAACGGCAACCTTTTTTTCCGCATCAAACTGGTTACGTTGCACCTGCTGGTATGAAGAACGCAATGAGTTAACATAACCCCTTCTTTCATCCAGTACAGCTCTCTTTTCATCTACCTGGGTGCGTAATTCCTCCAGCTGGGTTACAAGGGTCGAATGCACCTGCTCTTCTTCCTCAATCTGTTGTTGGGTAAATGCCAGACTGTCTTCAATGCCAGTAATCTGACCTTCCGCACGCGAAAGAAATTGTGATAAATTCGCCTCCCTTTCTTTCAGATATTCCAATCGTTGTGAAGCAAGGTTTTTCTCATTTTCTTTTGTCCTCACCTGCTGAACGAGGTCATTGAAACCCTGTTGCAGCGAATGCAGGTCATTTTCCTTTTCAATAAAGCTTATTCGTTCGCGTTCCAGTTCAGCTTCTTCACCTGCAATTTCAGCTTCCAGGGCAATTCGCTTATCCGTTTCTTTTTCCTGTTGTTCATTCAATTCACGGAAAGTAAGGTTGAAACCTTCCAGTGCAGCTTTTGCAAGCTCAATACTAACTTCCCTGTAATCCTTTTTGATCTCGAAATATTTCTGCGCCTTTTTTGCCTGGTTCTCCAGCGTTTTCAACTGGTTATTGATCTCAAATAACAGGTCTTCAATCCTGGCAAGATCCTGTTCGGTAGCGTCAAGTTTTTGTTTGGCTTCCTTTTTACGTGTTTTATAAATAGATATACCGGCCGCCTGTTCAAGCATCCGCCTGCGACTATTATCCTTATCCTTGATCAGGTCATCAACCATCCCGAGTTCGATTATAGCATAACTATCAGTGGAAACGCCTGTATCCATAAACAGGTTCTGGATGTCCCGCAAGCGGCACTGAACATCATTGAGCCTGTATTCGCTCTCGCCGTTTTTATAAAATTTACGGGTGATCGTTATGGTATTAAATTCCGTTGGAAGCAGGTTCCTTGTATTTTCAAAGGTCAGACTTACCTCAGCCAGACCACTGGCACTGCGGGTTTTTGAACCATTGAAAACAAGGCTTTCCAGGTTTTCAGACCGAAGGTGAGATATCTTTTGCTCGCCTATTACCCAACGGATACTGTCCACGATGTTGCTCTTGCCGCAACCATTAGGTCCAACGATACCTGTAATATTTTCATCGAAACTGACAAGGGTCTTGTCTGCAAAGCTTTTAAAACCCTTGATTTCCAGAGATTTTAGTCGCACTATTCTCCTGTTTTTATAACGGGCAAAGATAACGCAATGCAGAGACAATACCGTTTTAAATACCATTACCAGGGTCATCTTTATGCCCAATTTTTACACAGATCGAAAGCCTGTCGTTTATAGCCACCTTCTTTTTCAGCTATCTTTGCGGCGAATTAAAAAAAGGATATTTATATGACGATAATTGTTCCTACAGACTTCTCCAACGTGGCCAATAATGCGGCCCGGTATGCCGCAGAAATGATCAAAGGTCAATATGATGCAAGGCTGATGCTTTTTCATGTTTACGAAAAAGCGAGCGAAGAAAAAGAATCCGGTAAGGTACTTGAAAAGCTTGCTGCTGATTTACAGGAAAACTTCATGGTGAAAGTAGAGTGCCGCGCCGAAGAGAGCGGTGACCTCATCGATTCACTCGAAAGACTGTCCAGGCATATGGGTGCGCAGTTGATAGTAATGGGCATTACAGGCAAATCACGACTTGAAAAAGTTTTCCTCGGAAGCAATACTTTGAAAATGGTGGAGCGGAATATCTGCCCGGTACTGATTATACCACCCTCTGCACAATTCACAGAGGTAAAAAATGTTGTTTTATTGTCGGATTTTAAAGACGTATCCGTTTCCATTCCGTTGATCCCGATAAAAAATGTACTTGAAATTTTTCGTCCCGCACTTCACATACTAAATGTAAATAGTGAACACTATGTTTCTCTTTCTACTGAATTTCTCTCTGAAAGAAGTAAGCTTATGGAAATGTTCTCAGAAATGAATCCCCAGTTTTATTTTGTAGGAACATATGATCTGCATGAAACGGCACAGCAATTTGTTGCCGATAAAAAAATCGACATGCTGATCACCATCCCGAGAAACCATTCTTTCTTTGGAAGCATGTTCAAAACGAGCAATACGAAGCGGCTCGTTTATGAAAGTGCCATTCCGATCCTTGCCGCGCATGAATAGGTTTTCATTTCC
>JBJMLW010000354.1:0-7749 GCA_045805105.1 Flavisolibacter sp.
ATCGTTAAACAAACTAAAACATGGTCCAGGAAAAAGGAACAATATCGATCCATACCGAGAACATCTTTCCCATCATTAAAAAATTTCTGTACTCAGACAATGAGATCTTCCTGCGTGAATTGGTAAGCAATGCTGTAGACGCGACCCAAAAAGTGAAAAGGCTTTCGTCACTGGGACAATACAACCAGGAATTGGGCGATCTTACCATACAGATTGCAGTGGATGAAAAAGCAAAGACCATCAGGATTTCCGACAAGGGAATTGGGATGACGGCTGACGAGATTAAAAAATATATCAACCAGATCGCTTTCTCCGGTGCTGAAGAGTTCCTTGAAAAATTCAAGGAAGCAAAGGATGCCAATGAGATCATTGGTCGTTTTGGACTGGGCTTTTATTCTGCATTTATGGTGGCTGAGAAAGTGGAGATCGAAACACTTTCTTACGAAGATGGCGCTGAGCCGGCAAGATGGATCTGCGACGGAAGCACTGAGTTCGAGATCACTGAAGGTAGTCGCACAGAAAGAGGAACAGATGTGATCCTTTTCATCAATAGCGAGAGCGAAGAATTTTTGCAGGAACACAGGCTACAGGAAATATTAAGCAAGTATGCAAAGTTCTTACCGGTGCCTATCCAGTTCGGAACAAGATCAGACACTGTTGAAGATGGCGTAGACGAAAAGGGTGAAACAAAATACAAGACGATTGACGTTCCCAATATCATAAATAACACTACGCCCATCTGGACGAAGCAACCAGCTGATCTCAGGGATGAAGATTATTTGAAATTCTACAGGGAATTATACCCGATGTCGGAAGAGCCTTTGTTCTGGATCCACTTGAACGTGGATTATCCGTTCAACCTGACTGGTGTGCTTTATTTTCCAAAGCTGAAAAACGACTTCGAGATACAGCGTAACAAGATCAAATTATTTTCCCGACAGGTATTCATTACAGACGAAGTAAAAGATATCGTTCCTGAATTTTTGATGTTGTTACATGGTGTGATCGACAGTCCCGATATTCCTCTCAACGTCAGCCGTAGTTTTTTACAGGCGGACAGTAATGTAAAAAAGATCAACAGTTACATTACACGTAAGGTTGCTGACAAGCTCAATGAATTGTTTCGCAAAGACCGGAAGAGTTATGAAGAAAAATGGAATGACATTGGCCTTTTTGTAAAATATGGAACGATCAGTGAAGAGAAATTCTATGAGAAGTCAAAGGACTTTTTATTACTTGCAAATACAAAACAGGAATATTTCACACTTGATGAATACAACGCAAAGGTGAAAGATTTCCAAACGGATAAAAACGGTACTTCAGTTTATCTGTATACAACCGATGCTGAAAAACAACACGCTTATTTACAGTCGGCAAATAAAAGGAATTATGATGTTCTGTTGATGAATTCTCCGATCGACAATCATTTTATGCAACATATGGAAATGAAACTGGAAAAGGTTTCATTCAAACGTGTTGACGCCGACGTACTTGATAAATTGATCCAGAAAGAAGACGCTGCAAAACACCAACTCACAGAAGACGAAGCAAAAAAACTAAAAGAAGTTTTTGAAAAAGCGATCAGTAATCCTGGTATGACCGTTGAAGTGGAAAGTCTACAGGCTGAAGAATTACCGGTAACGATCACCATGGAAGAATGGATGCGCCGGATGAAAGACATGGCACGCATGGGCGGCGGCGGAATGAATTTATACGGATCATTTCCGGATACTTATAAGGTTGCTGTAAATGGTAATCACAAACTGGTAACGAAAATTCTCCAGGCAGAAGGTGAGCAACAAACCGCACTTGCCCGCCAGGCTTTCGATCTTGCATTACTTTCACAGGGCATGTTAAAAGGTGCAGACCTGACGGCGTTTGTTGAAAGAAGCGTGAGGGTTATGAGTGAGGAGACAGCAGTAAGCACCGGATAGCGATCGGGTGAGCAGTGAGATTCGTCAATTGTGAATCGTGAATCTGAATAAGTGATGGATTCGATTCTTCTTAGGTGTAACTGATGGTTTAGGGGAGAAATAGATGCATATGGAAATCTAATTTCCAGTAGAACCCGGTGTGCTTAACACCGGGTTTGTTTTTTGTTACCCATGTTTATGTGTTGTATCAGCTGCCGACTTTGGGTGTGCTGGTGCAATCTGGTGTTTGACAAAATCTCCATCTTTATCAAAAATAAGAAGGAGTTTTTCTGCACCTTTTGAAACATCCACATCATAGTACTGGGGTTTACCATTTTGCCGACGACCTTCAGTAACACTTCCAACGGCATATCCCGAGTAATGCTCCGTTATATATTTTTGTGAATCCTTAGGAAGGTCTTTGTAACTTATAGGAATCGTGCTTTGTGCTGACACAGCTGTTCCAATCAATACTATTGCAAAAAGAAAAAGCATTTTTTTCATGATCATTTTGATTTTAGTGGCTTGAATAAATATTTACTTCTTATAAGTTAACAAACTTGCAAGCGATTTGAATTTAATCCTTGCAAGGATTTCGAACGATTTTATTACCATTGGTTTTTTATTAAGAATAAAATACCTGCTCTGATTTTTAGAAATGCTACGCTGTAGCTAAAAGAATTTCTGCAGGAATGCCAAGCCCGAGACCTATTTGAATCCTCATCGATAAATGCATAAAAAACTAAAGGCAACTACAGGAAATTATCATTAATATTTACTAGACACTGCTGCGGGTAACTTCCTGCACTTCTTATTTTGTTTGACATTGAAAATAAGGCCTATGTTAAACACTGATGAAATTTAGAGATAATGGTCACCAGGTAAGCACCAACATGCTTAATCATTTGACATTCATTGCGGCTAGCTTAAATTATTTCACAACGACCATCATAAAAACTGTTACCCAATTGGCTGTCCTGTGTATTAACCCATGAAAAACTTCTTGCAAATAATTATGAATATTGGCAAAGCTCATTTGAGAAGAAAGCTGAAAGCCGCCGGCTACAAGCTATAAGACTGCCGGCGGTTAGTGAAATCCAATGTAAATGTGTGATTATTTCTTTTTGAACCAGGAATAACTCCATCCAAGGGAAAACGTTGTAAAATTTGTACTTCTTGCAACCACAACACCTTTGCTAAAAGCAATTTTCAAACCGCTTCTTTTTCCTGTTGGAAGCACCAATGTAGCTCCTACGCGGGCATTTGAAAGCTTGTCATCATTGGATATATCATTAACGGTTGACTCGCCCCCAACATAGTAAGTGGCATTGAATGCAGCCCACGCGAATGGACTGATATTATAACTGATATGCCATTGGAATGAACCTATTGCATGTTGTGAACGTTTTGCATTGCCGGTGAAATAAGAGTCATTATCTGTAAATAGCCATACAGCAGAATAAAGATCCATCAGCCACCGTTTGCCAAGTGGTTGTGATAATGCAATTTCAGGCTTGAATGCCCACCTGTTGGTTCCAAGGTTCACTAACTTATCCGGAAAATATTCACCGGTAGGCGCCTGAATGGTTATACTTGTTCCCAGTACAGTGGTGCGTTTTACCTGTTTAAGAAACTCGCCGAGGCTCAATGCTTTCCCTCCCAGTAATAATATTGAAAATCGGTCCCTTATATCAGCTGTCCCTGTGCGGTCAACAGATGTCAACTGACCATTCACATCAGCTGTTGCATGTGCGTGGCTAAGAGGAAGCACAACAACAGCCTGGGATGTTAAACCAAACAAACTAAAACTCCGTCCATATCCAAGAGTGATTATTTCAACGTTTGCTTTAAAATCCTTCAATGGAACATTTGGATCCGTTAATACCTGTCCATGTGAATGACCGAAACCTGATAATAGAATGTTTGCGTTTACTGGAATTTTAATATACCCTCTTGGTTCCAGGTCCTGTGTGTTGCCTTGAAAACAGCACATAAAAATGCTCAGTAACAAACTGCCTTTCTTTCCGGTTGGCAGCAAGTGGCTTTTAAGTAATTTGGTATTCATTACCCCGTCAGGTCAATAAACAGATCTCCTTATCGTTATTGTTTCTTACATCTTGGTTGATGCTATTCTTATACAAATATGTAACATTCCAGCGGCGGTTAAAGTTTAATAAAACTGAAGGCAGGATTTTTATTGACATGAAAGACATGGCACGCATGGGCGGCGGCGGAATGAATTTATACGGATCTTTCCGGATACTTATAAGGTTGCTGTAAATGGTAATCATAAACAGGTAACGAAAATTGTCCAGCAGAAGGTGAGCAACAAACCGCACTTGCCCGCAAGGCTTTCGATCTTGCATTAGTTTCACAGGGCATGTTAAAAGGTGCAGACCTGACAGCGTTTGTTGAAAGAAGCGTTGAAATGATCTGACATTTTCAAGTTTTAATAACGAATAAACCAGCTGATGTAGCTGGGTTTATTTTTTTTGTTCTGTCAAATATCCTATCTTTTATAGGACCAACATATGCTTGCGGGTTTTCATCAATAAATTTTTGATCATGAAAATCTTCTTACTAACTGCTGCTTGTATTTTATACCACGCCAGTTTCGGACAGACAAAAATGGTGATGACAGTAAAAGAAATAAAATCCGAGATTTTAGGCTATGCAATGGACCCAGATGGTTCCGGAAATAAACAAAGTATAAGTCTTTTTGGGCCGATGCAGAACAGTTATGCAATTTTCCAGTACGCTTATCAATCAACTGATCCAATCAACAGCATTGTTGTTGTAGTTTCTGATCCTGGCAGCTCAGAAATTACAATTAAACTTTCGGATGTTACGGTTTACGCCATTAAAGAATATGTATCAGCTTATTCAAACGGGATTTTCAACATCTCATCTACAGGCAATGCAAATACAGAATTAAAATGCAAATTCAAAAAAATTGAAATCCAACAAGGAAGTGCAGCAGATAATCAGGGAATGGACAATGAAAGCACCAGCATCAAAAATAAAGATGCAGCTGACCTGCAAAAACCGTGGGATATAGTGATGGATTCGGCTGTTACAGGTATCGGCGGAACAATTTTCATGCAATTGCCCAAAAGTTTAAGTTATTCTACACACATGGAATTTTATGAAGCAAGTGACAGCACAAAAAGAGTGGCCAGCTGGTTCGGAAATAATAAGGCCAAGCTTAAGCCGGGTTTATATGATGTAGTGGTTGATGATAAATACACAATCAGAAATGTTCCTGTAGAAACAGGCAAACGAACCAGGCTAAGAATGGGCGTCTTTAAAGTAACCAGCTATGGAACAGTCGAAATTGAGAGCAGCAATCATCAAAAATTTTCTACAGCAGGTCCTTTTTCAAAACTATTGCCGGAAGGAACCTATTATATAAATGGGAAAAAGAAATTCCCGGTAGTTATTAAAGACGGCGAAGTGACAGAGTTGTAATCCCTAAATTCTAAGGAATAAGTTTCCGACAGCAATAATGTTTCAATTTTTGATTTAGTTCAAAATTTAATTATGAAACAAACAGTAATCACATTCCTGCTATTTATAGTACATCCTTTTTCAAGCTTTGCGCAGGACGCGGACCTCAATGTTTTTACAATTGCAGCAATGCAGGACATGGGTTCTTCAAATGGCCAGGAACATTTCAATATAACATGCATCAATCGGGCTGGCGTACATATTGACTTCGCAGCTGATTTTTCCCGCGAGGTCAAGCGACCCGCGAGTATGAAGCTCGGAAAGCCTGTTTCAAACTTCCAGAATCCATTTGCGATAGGATCGGAAGTATATGCTGATTTTATCAAAAAAAATGTATCGCCAATGACCAATAACGGCGTAGATCATACAAAATCTTACCTGTTAATAGGTGTACCGGAAGCACAAGGCTTTCAAATAACAGGCACTTTATCTTCTTCGTCATTTCTTTTATTAAAGCATCTGAGTAGCAAATCCGATTACCTGACATCGGCTGTTACTGTTTACAGGCACAGTTATGCCAGCTCCAATTTTGATTCAACGTTCACGCTGTACCAGGATATTTCCGATTCGATTTATCTTCCACCCGGATGGTATGATATTGATATGTTAGGTGTGAGAATACCAAATGTTTTATTATACAATAATTTTACTGCAACCAGAATAAAAGCCGGAATCTTAAATGTAAGCGGGCAATCATCCTGGATTTTATATAGCAAAACCGGTAATAAAACACTTTACAATTCGTCTCAGGCAAAAAAAATTGAATTGCCAACTGGTATTTACCAATTAGACATTACCGGTTCACGGCACGAAATTGAAATTAAAGATGCTTTAATTCTGGATGCTGCAACAATGGAGTATAGCAATTCCAATATTGTTGAAGAAAATAATTTATGGAAGGTTACGAATCCGCGCGATCCACCATACACTAATACCTCTTCGGGACCAAACGGGCTTCTTTTTCTCCAAAAAGACCCCAATGCAGAAGGCGCTATGAATGTTAGTTCAGCGATCGGTGTTTTGACTACCTCGATGCCACCGGGAACATATAATGTAAAAATTTCCGGGGTTATTGTGAAAAATGTACCTGTATGCGCTGGATGTTTAACAAGAATAAAAGCAGGCGCACTCAATATAAATTCTTCCCTTCCATGGACTGTGTATGACTCAAATAAGCTAACAATTTATAGTGGCTTTTCTTCCAAAAAGGTTGAGTTTCCAGTAGGTAATTACCAGTTAGAGGTATATGAATTACTTCACCAGGTTGAAATTAGAGATGGCGAAACGTTGAATTTTACTGATAGCAGCCAGGGTATGCAAACCCAAAAATTAAACACAGGTACACAACCGTGGGAGATGAAGTTGGACCCAACTATAAAAGGCATCGGTGGAGAAGTAACGATGCAGCTGCCCAAGGAATTAAAATTCCAGACGCATGTAAAATTCTTTGAAGCAGGGGATACAAAGAATGCCGTAGCCAGCTGGTTCGGGAATAATAAGGCCAAACTTTCACCAGGCTTGTATGATGTAGTAGTCGACGATAAGTATACCGTCAGAAATGTTCCTGTAGAAGCGGGTAAACAAACCAGGCTAAAAATGGGCGTGTTTAAAGTGACTGGCTATGGAACTATCGAAATTGAGAGTAGCGATCATCGAAAATTTTCTACAGCCGGGCCTTTTTCAAAAATTTTACCCGAAGGAACTTATTATATAAATGGAAAAACGAAATTCCCGATCGTTATTAAAGATGGTGAGTTGACCGAGTTCTAATCCGTACCGCCAATGACGTTGATAAGCCGCGAGATAGTATCGGATCGAAATGTTATGATCCAATTTTCGAGCGGGATATTCTTTGTGAACTGCCCATCTCACTTCAAATACTTAAACACCTGTTTCCTATATTGCTGCAAGTCTTCGAGCGTTGAGAGTTCATCAAAATTTTCCGTACCTGATTTTGTTTTCCTTGCGAGGATTGCTTTTTCACCATTAACGATCGCGCTTTTTGCCCTCGTGAAAATCTTTTCCAGTTCGTCAGTATCTTTTAATGTTTGCAGTTCTTCTATTCTTGAAACATTGATCGTATAGTCTCTCATTGTGGCTGTTTTGATCTTAAACTCGGTCACAAAGATTTCGCCAAATTTATGATTTGATCCATCAATAGGATACACCTATTTGTAAAACAATTCCCCGATTTTTTGAACATCAAACTGAACGCCTTCCTGTCCGTTTCCGAGAAACGCAATCACAATCTCATCATCCGGATAGATGATCAGGTAGGAGCTTCCGCTGAATGAATCGCCTGCATGATACCAGATGCGATGACCATTCC
>JBJMLW010000355.1:0-2252 GCA_045805105.1 Flavisolibacter sp.
GGAATCCCTTCTTCGAGCGTGATCTGGCTGGCCTCGTCAAATATCACAACATCGAAATAGTTTGACTGGATGGGCAGGCTGTCGCTTACACTCAAGGGACTCATTAACCATACAGGCTTCAGGTCTTTTAATACTTTGCCACTTTCCCTGTTTGAGAGTTCTCTTATACTTTTATACCGCATTGTTTTGCCAAACTCGTTTTCCAGAATTTTGCGTCCCATTGCATAATCTTTTAGAAAAGTCTTACTATCCTCACTCAATATTTCTGCCCCGCCGGTTGATGATCCTGCGTGAAGTAAAAATTGATCCTGGACCTTTGCCTTGATCAACAATGCATTTATTTTTAACAGGTCTTCAAGAAGCCTTTCGATCTGTAAAACGGACTGACCTATGGAAGATGCATCTGTTTCAGCAAATTCTTTATTATTCGCATAGATATGCCTGATGGTTTTGAAAGCAACAGCAGCTTCCAACTGTAGTGGAGTTAAGGGAAGTGTTCGCAACACTTTCTTCATTACATCAGGTAATCGGGAAAAATTTCTTAATGAAGGTAAGAGCTCATTTAAATCATCAGTATTTGCCTGTATTGTATCCAATTCCTCCTGGATATTTATGTTCTTTTTTCTATCATGGTCAAAAATGATCTGCTTTAAAGTAATATCCAGTTCCCGAATCGTATTATTCAGTTTATATAACCCTCTTACCAATTCGTTGGGTTCAGGTGCATTTAAAATAAACTGAACTTCAGGTTCATTTATTCTTGATCTGGCCCTTTGTACTGCCAGATAAGCTGCTTCCAATGAAGTAAATTGATAATGCTGTTCAAGTTCGGACTGTAATTGCCGCTGCTTTTGATCCAGCTCGTATTCTCTATCAAGCTGCGTTAAAATATTCAGGTAACCCGGGAAAATTGCATGAGCCGAAAAGTTATAAGCGGCATGCAAACTTTTTTTCAATTTACGCCACCTGCCACTGAAATGTCTCCAAAAAGATTGCTCATACTTACCGGCAATTTCCATAGCATGTCCTGTCTCCTGCCGACCAGGTTTATTGATCCAGTTGATATTTTCTTCCTGAATCTTTTTGTATTGATCCTGGAGCAACTTCAATGAATTTATTTCTTTCTGAAATTGCTGAGCTTCAGCATTTGCAGGATCAACTATTTTAACCTGATCATGCTCTGCAACCGGGAAAAGAAGGATCACATTCTCTATCAATGACCGGAGATCATTGAACTGCTCAAATTTGCTAGCTGAAATATTAAATCTCAAAAAAACCTTTTCAATCTCTTCAAAAAACCTTTGCGCATCATCGATCAACCCTGATAGCCTTTTCAAAGGTTGCTCATTTAAAAATATCGCATCCCTGACCTTACTAAAAGGATGTGCAGAAAAGAAAGGCTCTGCTCCTACCTCAAAAAGTTTATCACTCAGTTCTTTTATACACTGTCCAGTTTCATTCCATTCTTTATAGAGCGGGAGTAATTCATCCTCAGCTGGAGTCAATTCTTTAATATGCGGCTTTAAAAATATCAACCGTTCAATTAATTTCCTTACCTCTATCCCCGCAGCTTCCGGATTATATGTGTTGATGAGATGGTAGTTTTTCAGATAAGTTAAATGCTGCGTCAACTTTGCGAGCAGCCAGGATCTTTCATCCCTGATCATTTGACGATCCATTCGTTTATTCATAAAAGCTTCATACGTATCGCTGAGGTCTTTTATAAAGCTTTTCTTATCATGCTGACTATCGTGTATATAACAACAAAGTTCATCAAGACCATACTGTTTCAGCCGGTGGTATACAACATCGAGCGCCGCTCTTTTTTCGCAAACGAAAAGCACCTTTTTATCTCTGGCAACAAAATCAGCGATCAGATTGGTGATGGTCTGACTTTTACCTGTACCGGGCGGGCCCTGAATGATGTAACTCATACCTGAACGAGCCTGGAGTATACTTTTAATCTGAGTGGGATCTGCAGTCAGTACATGAAACCAATTTTCAGGATCATTTACATCAGGTTTAACTTCCTGACCTAATTTAGGCTGATCACTGAATAATTGCCTGAAAACGGGATTGCTTATATTTTGTTCAATAATGGAATTATAGTCCTCAACCAGGCTCATTTTCTTGTAATTAAAATTGCCCAGCACCATATTGCACACATCAAACTCCCAACTATAGGGATTACTTTCACTTTCTGCCAGTTCATACAACTGTCTTTCTTTAGAGCCATCCGTTAACCGCTGGGA
>JBJMLW010000356.1:0-3744 GCA_045805105.1 Flavisolibacter sp.
GACGTCAACAATGGATTGTTCTTTCAACGTACTATCTTTTATTGACTTTTGTTTTTCAGGTTTAGGCTTGACAATTTTAATTGTGCCTGTTTGAGCTTGCAAAATATCAGATAATAAAATGCATGGGATCAATGCAAAATTAAAAATGTGAAACGGAGGGCTTAATCCCCCTATTACATGCTGCTGTTTTATGTTTTATTTTTTCTGTTCAGTTTTCAATGGCATGGTTTTGCCAGCTGTTTTTTAAAACAGATATTATGGTAGTTCCATTTATAGCCCTGCTTGTAATCATCATCGGAGTGATCATGTTTTTAGTGAAAGCAGGCAAAAGAAAAACTGAAGGAAAAGATTTGGGAGAAACCGGCAGGGTAAGAAGTTGACGTTGGTCACCAAAACGCTTAATCCCTTCTGAGATCAGTTAAAATAGATTAATAAAACGTTTGGTTCTCCATTTCAAAATCCTGTCCTGCTCACTTACCTTTGCCCGATGGAACGCAAGCAGGAAGTACTACAGGATGTAGTGATCAAATTTGCGGGAGACAGCGGCGACGGAATGCAGCTGACAGGTACCCAGTTTACAAACAATACAGCAATGCTGGGCTCCGACCTTTCCACCTTTCCTGACTTTCCTGCTGAGATCCGCGCCCCTCAGGGAACCCTTCCGGGTGTAAGTGGTTACCAGCTTCGTTTTTCAAGTGATAGCATATATACGCCGGGAGATGCATTTGATGTTCTGGTAGCGATGAACGCTGCTGCGCTGAAAACAAATATCAAATTTCTGAAGAAAGGAGGAAAGATCATTGTCAATTCTGATGGCTTTGATACCAAAAATCTCAGGCTTGCCAATTACCCAGATGGTGTGAATCCATTAGAAGATGAATCACTGAACAACTACGAAGTAATAAAAATTGACATCACCAAGCTCACACGGGAAGCACTCAAAGATTATCCCATGGGAACAAAGGAAAAAGACCGGGCAAAAAATATGTTCGTGCTCGGATTCCTTTACTGGATGTATGGAAGGGAAATGAACAATACAGAAAAATTCCTTGAAGAAAAGTTTTCAAAAAAACCAGAGATACTTCAAAGCAACCTGAAAGCATTGCACGCAGGTTATAACTATGGCGATACAACAGAAACATTTACTACCCAATACACGGTAGAAAAAGCAAGAATAGAAGCAGGAACATACCGGAGCATCATGGGTAACCAGGCTCTCGCTTATGGTTTGATTGCAGCATCGGTAAAAAGTGGTCTGACGATATTTCTTGGTACCTATCCCATTACACCTGCATCCGACATCCTGCATGAACTGAGCAAGCACAAAAATTTTGGAATTAAAACCTTCCAGGCCGAAGACGAAATTGCGGGAATTGCTTCCGCAATTGGTGCAAGCTATGGAGGACATCTTGGAGTAACAGCTACTTCCGGACCGGGTATGGCACTGAAAGCTGAGGCAATGGGCCTTGCATTGATGCTTGAGATTCCATTGCTGATCATCGATGTTCAACGTGGAGGGCCTTCAACAGGCCTGCCTACAAAAACAGAACAAAGTGATCTGCTGCAGGCATATTACGGAAGG
Source organism: Flavisolibacter sp. (assembly GCA_045805105.1). Taxonomy (GTDB): domain Bacteria; phylum Bacteroidota; class Bacteroidia; order Chitinophagales; family Chitinophagaceae; genus Flavisolibacter. The sequence continues at coordinate 1,583 of JBJMLW010000356.1, forward strand.
AATGGTGAATCGCCGCTTCCTATTGTTTCTGCCTCAACACCAAGCGACTGCTTCGAAGCAGTATATGAAGCAGTAAGGATTTCAGTAGAACACATGATACCGGTTATTTTTTTAAGTGATGGTTATATTGCCAATGGAGCAGAACCCTGGAAATTTCCAAGTACCGAACAATTACCACCGATTCATGTTTCATTTAAAACTGAACTCGGTCATGGTGAATCGAAATTCCAGCCTTATCAGCGTGATGAAAAACTTGTTCGCCCATGGGCCCTGCCCGGAACTCCCGGACTGGAACACAGGATTGGTGGACTAGAGAAAGAAAATATTACTGGTAATGTGAGCTATGATCCGGAAAATCACCAGCTGATGGTGAAATTGCGCCAGGAAAAAGTAGACAGGATTGCTGATTACATCCCTCTTCAGACTTTGGATAACGGACCAGAGAAAGGTGATGTACTTGTTCTTGGATGGGGATCAACCTATGGCGTAATCAAAACAACCGTTGAACAGTTAATAAGTGAAGGTCTGAGCGTTGCGCATGCCCATCTCCGTTATATGAGACCCTTTCCAAAAAATCTCGGAGACATGCTGAAGAATTATAAAACGATCCTTATTCCGGAAATCAATAACGGCCAGCTGGTTAAAATCATCAGAGACCAGTACCTGGTGGATGCGAAAGCATATAACAAGATCATGGGTGTTCCCATCACCAAGGCAGAACTGCATGAAGCGATTCAAAAAGTGGCGTCTCCTGCAAAATCATCTGCGCCAAGAGGCGGTGGTGTGACGTCATTAAAATAAAGGCATTAAACACGCAGGCACGGCGACACAGAGATGCACAGTGTATGCAACCGCTAGTGTCTTCACGAGCGGGTAATGAATGAATGATTGGATTTATTTTATAAATTCATCAACCTGTTACATGCCGGTTGTGAAGACACAAGCGCTGGCGCTGAACCAGCAACGAGAACAAGCAACCACTTAAACAACAACAATCAAATTGCCATCGCTCGTGTCCTCACGAGCGGGTAATGAATGCGGCGTTGGATGTCATTTTATAAAAGCTAAAATTTATAATTTCATCATACACTTACATTCCGATTGTGAGGACACAAGCGGTGGCTTCGCAGCCAACGGAGACACAGAGGAAGAAAGACACAGTGGAACGCTATGCCCATTGTCTCAGTGGTTCAAAAAATCAATAGTCAATTTTTGGAACGGGAACTCCTGAAGACGATGTTGCAGAGGAAGTAATTGCTACAACTGCAAATGCAGCAACTGCTACGATCAAACCAATCATGAAAATTGTATACGATATCCGCAGGAATTTATATTTTTTCGCCAATACAACACCAAGGAAATAAACATCCTTTACCATGCTGTTGTACAAATAATCTCCATCTTTCATCATCTGGTTCATTGCCCACTGGTAGTCGTCAAGCTGCATGCGATAAAAATTTCCGAAGAACAGAAGGTTTGTTTTTTTATTCCTGATGTCTTCCTCTGTAAATCTTCCCTGGCTCACAGATGGACGTGTAGCCAGGATGGCAAACGTCATGGAACCAAGGCAAACTGCAAGAAGGATACAGGCCGGAATAATATACTCCTGGTAATATGCCAGTTTACCGAAAAGAACCGAAATGATTATTGATAAAATGATCGAATTCACTGAGATCATGATGTGCGACTTATTATCCGACATGGAACTTAACCGGAGATGATTGCCTGAAACAATTCTGAACATGGTCTGGATTCCACGCTCTGTACTTTTCTGCGATGCTTTTACATCCTCTTTTGTAGGAACATTTGATTTATACGGAAACGGATCTTCTTTAATTCCTTCGTCATCATCCTTATCCTGATTTTTTTTCTTTAATGAAGCGAGGTTTTCATTTTTTTTCGGTTCCATGAATTCCTGGCCATATTCAGTATAATACCTGTGGTTTTCAAGAAATTTAATATTCCCCTGCCGCCATTCTTTTTTTGAAATTTTTTTGCCTAACAGGTTTTCTCTTTCCTGTTTCAATAACTGGCTCATGGCCTTGAAATCCGGAGTAGCCAGGTGTGCCAGGTCAGCATCACAAAGAATTTTTTCTACCTGGCTAATTGGCGACTGTGGCATGCGTGTAGCCTGTATTGCTGACACGACTCTTTGTATATGA
>JBJMLW010000357.1:0-2571 GCA_045805105.1 Flavisolibacter sp.
GAGTTTCGTGATGACAGGTATGGTTGCTTTTTCCATAACCCATTCAACAACCATGCGCGCAATCTCGGGATCCTGCCCAACGGCTGCACCCATTCCTCTTTCGGTCATGCCATGCGGACAACCAAAATTTAATTCCAGTCCATGTGCGCCAGTGTCTTCCACCTGTGCAATAAGCTCATGCCATTTCTCACGGGTGTTGTCTGCCATGAGCGAAACGATCATGGCACGATCTGGAAACAGACGAATACATTCTTCAATTTCATGAAGGTTAATATCAAGCGGACGATCAGAGATAAGTTCAATGTTATTAAAACCCATCACGCGCGATCCATTATAGTTGACTGCGGAATAGCGTGATGAAACATTCTTCACCTGCGACCCAAGTGTCTTCCATACCACACCACCCCATCCTGCTTCGAATGCACGCAGAACATTTATTTTCTTGTCCGTTGGTGGTGCACTCGCGAGCCAGAAAGGATTCGGAGATTTTATACCAAGAAAGTTTGCACTGATGTTGGCCATTAGTATTTATGTTGAATGTTGTATGTTATATGTTGTATGATTGCTTCCAATTTGACGATTTTTCCTGGGATAATGATTCCTGGCTGGTTTTTACAATTTTGGTAAGAATATTAATTATGTATTCTATTGCATTTAGATATTGAGAATAATCATATTTTACAATCTGACTTTTATCAAGCAACCTTAACCAATACTTAGCTTCTCTTGCTTCTTTTGAAGCAATTGACATTTTGGCTATAAATTCCCGTTTAGATTGGGCTGCATTTGCTTCTTCCACATTAGCTCCAATACTCGTTGCACATCGTAACAATTGTTTCGAAATAACAAATTCTTTGTTTTCAATAAGATGCTTATATAATGAAAGCACTTTTAATGAAAAACTAAAGGTTAAGTCAACAATTAAATTATCTGGCTTCATTGTAAAGAATTAACCACGATAAAATATTAAAAAAATCAATTTTTAAATAGAGTAAATACTCAGATTAAAATGAGATTTTTCACTATTATTGATGTTAACATCTATCACTTTATTGAAAATTCACCATACAAAATTCAAAATTCAACATAATAATTTAGGCTTGTAAATAATCAAGGATATCCCTCGCCGCTTCTTTCCCTGCCTGCACAGCATCCACCACTTCCTTTCCTCCATTTACACAATCTCCTCCTGCGAAAACACCTTTCATGCTTGTGCTGTTTCCATTTACAACGATTTTTCCTTTGCTGTGCTGCAGCTGTTCCTGTTCTACGAGCGACTGAAAAGGCATTTGTCCTGCTGCCTTGATGATCATATCCGTTTCAATGGTAAAAGTTTTTCCTGTATCTACCGGAGATCTTCTTCCGGAAGTATCTGTTGTACCGAGTTCCATTACTGAGCAAACCAGCCCTTTCGCTTTTCCATTTTCACCAATCACTTCTTTTGGTGCAGCAAGCCACATCACCTTGCATCCATCCAGCATGGCTATATCCAACTCTACCTGTGTGCATGGCATTTCATCCTGCGTACGGCGATAGAGAATGGTTACCTCCTTTGCTCCTAAACGCTTCGCCTGCGTAGCTGCATCAATGGCTGTCATACCGAGACCAATAACCGCAACACGGTCGCCAACTGCAACCTGGTTAAAAGCAGAAGAGCGCAATTCATAAATAAATTCAATTGCATCCACAACACCTTCCATTTCTTCTCCGGGAATATCAAGTTGCCGCGCGAGTCCAACGCCCATCCCTATGAAAACTGCATCATACTGCGTATGCAGCTCACTCAGTGAAATATTTTTTCCCAATTCTTTATTGTATTCAATCCTTATCCCTCCCATTGAAGTAATAAAATCAACTTCATCCTGGCAGAACTGTGGTGTTACTTTATATGCTGCAATACCATATGTCATCAGCCCTCCGCCCTTCGACTGCTTTTCATAAACCGTTACATCAATTCCATTTCTTGATAACACATGTGCGCAGGAAAGTCCGGCCGGGCCTGCACCAACCACTGCAACTTTTTTTCCTGTTGAAGGCTTGCGTTCAAACAACTGCCACTTCTCCTTCATTGGACGATCGGTAGCATAGCGCTGCAATTTGGCAATGGGAATAGGTGCTTCGTGCATCAGGTTAAATACACAGGAGCCTTCACATAATTTTTCTACCGGGCATACACGCGAGCATCCTCCTCCAAAAATATTTGCTTCGAAAATTGTATGAGCAGATCCCCTGATATTATCAGTTGTGATCTGCTTTATAAATTTTGGAACATTAATACCGGTTGGACATGATTTCGTACACGGCGCATCATAACAGAACAGACAGCGGTTCGCCTCTACCAGCGCCGCTTCTTTTTTATCAAAGGGCGGATGGATGTCGTTGAAATTGTTTTCGTATTGCTCCGGCGATAGCCTGTTGTTTTCGATCATGCAGGGATCATTTATGTTGAATGTTGTATGTTGAATGTTGCATGATCGCTAAATTGAAAATACAACATACAACATATAACATAATCTAAAGTTCCACCAGCTTCTCATACGTCTCCGGTCTCCTGTCCCTGAAAAACTGCCA
>JBJMLW010000358.1:0-3882 GCA_045805105.1 Flavisolibacter sp.
CTCCTCCGGAGTCCTTATACATTATACAACGGATATTTTTTTTGATGAAAAGATCGTCCTTAACTTAATGACATTACCCTTCGGGGGCTACCCCGGATTGACATAAAAATATTTTCAAGAGGAATACAAGGAAATATTGAAATATCATTCCATAATATGCGGCTTAATCATCGTGATTATGGATACAATCTATTTCTCAGAAAACAGGTAACGCAGACGGGGCATTGTCCATGAAATCAAAATTTCCTTGCTTCTTTGATTGCACGGATTTGAAATTCCTGTGTTTCTCTGTGTCCTGGCGCCTTGTTCCTACCCCGCCCCAATGAGGGGTTCAAATCAAGGAAGCTTTTTTCACTAAAACCTCATACATCATTTCATATGTCGGCACGGGGAGGTGATATGATTTTGCTTCACGAATAATATAACCTGTCAGCGAATCGATTTCAGTTTTCTTATTATTACGAAAGTCAGTATGCATTGAGGATGTTGCTTCGTAAGGAAGCGAATGGGCACGTTTCAATAAATTTTCTGTAAGGTTATCAGCAAGAACAATTCCTTTGGCATGTGCTACACTTTTCGCTTCTTCGAGAAGTGCTTCAAGCAGCATTTTATTTTTTTCAGAAGAAATCAATTCTCCTATGGTCACGTCCAGGTAAGATGTAATGGTTGCAATGGATGAAATGAAAACAAATTTTTCCCATGTCGTTTGCAAAATATTCCCGGGTACCTTCGTTTCAATACCTGCATTTCTAAAAATCGTTTCAACAGACCTGAGCTCCTCATCTGTTGCCTGGGAGGAACCAAAAAATACGGAAAGGTTGGTACCAATCTGGTTAACCACACCCGGTTCAACCAGCCGCGCATTTACATATACGCAACCTTTCCAGATGCGCGCGTCAGGCAAAACCTTCCTGATCTTTTCTGCTGCATCCACTCCATTTTCAAGAGGTAATATAATTGTATGAGATCCGATACAACTTTTGTAATGGCGGATGGCTTCTGTAAGGTCGTAGGTTTTAACTGTGCATACAAGAAGATCAATCATCCCCGATTCATCCGGATCATCTGAAACAAGGCAGGGACGAACTACTTTTTCTCCTGACGCTGAAACCAGTTTCAGTCCGCTTTCACGGATCCGTTTCTTGTTTTCATTCCTTGCCAGAAAAATAATTCTAATGTCCGCGGACCCTGCATATTTTTCCGCCAGCCGTCCTCCCACATAGCCACCAACCCCACCAATACCCAAAATCCCGATCTTCATCATATTGCGAAGGTAGGGAGAGAGTGGACAGTCCACAGACGACAGACGACAGAAGAGTCATCCGGAACGAATGTCCTATTCTATCTCTGTTTATCTGTGGCTCTGTGCCGCCATGGTTCTTTCGCAAAATCTTAAAATCCACCCAAATCCCGTTTCAGGCTCACTCTATAATAGGAATATCCGCGCTAGCGGTTTAGTTTTACACTTGTTGAAAAAATTGTTTTCCATATTGCTTCTGCTCGTGTACGGTCTTTCTTCAATGGGAATGACAATACACGCACATTATTGTTGCGGTGAACTGGAAAAAATTGGCTTGCAGGCAACAGTTTGTAAAATGGATTGTCCGGCGAGTACCGAAATCAATGGAAAATCATGCTGCGATGAAAAGCAGGTTCAACTCAGCCTGAAATCAGAATACAGCAATGCCAAATTTATACAACCACCATTAGCATCCGGGGACGCGATAAAGCCGGTTGTTGCTGAAAAAATATTCTCAATTCACGGAACAGAATTAAAAATTCTTCCTGAAATTTTTGCACCGCCTCCTTTGCAAAAAGACTTCACCATTCTCTTTAGTGTATACCGCATTTGATGCCAACATTTCTGCGTATAGAAATGTTTTTTCAACCATCAAATGATTATATGAAATTTTTATTACCTGCGGTGTTTATGTTGTTGTTCCTTGCGGGAACATTTGCCGGAAACGCCCAATCCAATTCAGAAACAATTTCCTTCAGGGTAAATGGTGTATGTGTTCAATGCCAGCAACGAATTCAGAAATCGCTTCGGATAAAAGGAGTAAAAACTTCTTCGTGGGATGTAAATACAAAAATGCTGACGGTTACTTTTAACCCAGACCTTGTTTCTCCGAACAGGCTTCATGAAACTGTTGCTGCCGTTGGACATGATACTGAAATCAAAAAAGCGGAAGACAAAACATACAACGCTTTACCTGAATGTTGTCACTACAGGGGCATGACGGATGTTTCAGAAATGCTCATGGCAGACACCACGGAAAATAAAGATCACATCATGGGCATTGTTGTTGAAACCAGGAAAGGTGAAAATTTTCCTTTGACAGGCGCGAACATATCGTGGCTTGGTTCGGGGAAAGTTACTGTCAGCAACATCCATGGTGAATTCATCCTTCATCGCGAAAACAATTCCGATAAAATTATCATCAGTTATTCAGGCTTCACGGCCGATACGGTTTCAGTGGAAGGAATGTATAACATCCAGGTCACGCTTAACCGGAATGAAAAACTTTCCGGTATCGTTGTTACTGCAAGGCAGCGCACTTCCTATATCGACAACTATAATCCTTTCCGGACAGCCATCATCACGAAAAAGGAATTACTGAAAGCTGCCTGTTGTAATCTTAGTGAAAGCTTTGAAACCAATCCATCAGTGGATGTTTCTTATACCGATGCAGCAACAGGTTCAAAACAGATCCAGTTACTTGGTCTTGCAGGTGCTTATACACAACTAACGGTAGAAAATCTTCCAGGACCAAGGGGACTTGCAACGCCCCTGGGACTAAACAGCATTGCAGGACCGTGGGTGGAATCGATCCAGCTGATCAAAGGGACGGGTTCAGTTGTAAATGGATTTGAAAGCATTGCTGGCCAGATTAATGTTGAATTGAAAAAACCACGCGAAAGTGAAAAACTATATCTCAATGGATATGTCAATTCAATGGGAAAGACTGACGTAAATGTGAACCTTGCGCAAAAAATAAATAGTAAATGGTCAACAGGCCTTTTACTGCATGATGATTTTTTATTCAGCAAACAGGATTTCAACAAAGATGGCTTCCGGGATCTTCCCACCGGCAACCAGTTTAATGGCATACATCGCTGGGATTATATTGGAAATAACGGCCTGATGTCTGAGCTCGGTATAAAAGTTTTATTTGATGACAGGACGGGAGGACAGGTAGATTTTAATCCATCAGAAGATAAATTATCAACGAATCATTATGGACTTGGCATCAAAACAAAACGTTATGAAGCATTCGCAAAAATCGGATATGTATACCCGGAAAAATTGCATAAAAGCATAGGCCTGCAGGTTTCCGCATTTGACCATGACCAGGATTCCTATTTTGGATTAACAGGTTACCAGGCACACCAGAAGAATTTTTATTCCAACCTGATCTACCAGACAAGACTTGGAAATGAAAAACACCAGTTGAAAACAGGTTTGAGTTTTCTTCATGATCAATATAAAGAACACCTTGATGTTTCCACTTTCGATCGCACTGAAAATGTTCCAGGTGCCTTTACTGAATATATTTTTTCACCAAATGAAAAATTTGATATTGTCAGCGGGATCCGCGCAGATTATAATAACCTGTACGGGTGGTTTGCCACACCGCGTCTGAACATACGATACCAGCCTTTTAATATGACCACAGTACGGCTGATCGTTGGCAGAGGACAAAGAACAGCTAACATCTTTGCTGAAAACATGGGAGTTCTTGTTAGTTCGAGGCAGATCATTATCATGAATGGTCAGCCGGGAAAAGCCTATGGTCTTGATCCGGAAGTTGCCTGGAACAAGGGTATTAGTGTTGACCAAAAATTCAGGTTATTTAACCACGATGCAAACCTTGCGATGGA
>JBJMLW010000359.1:0-11069 GCA_045805105.1 Flavisolibacter sp.
ATTGTCCTTCTTGCAGCCAGTTGCCGTACCACGCTGCCAGCTGTTCTTTCCAGTACAGCTGCCATTTTGTGAGCGTATGTTTTTCAAGCAGGTGATGTGCTTTAATAATTACCAAGGGTGCTGCCGCCTCAAATCCGACACGTCCTTTTATTCCGATAATGGTATCACCAACATGAATATCTCGTCCAATACCATAAGGGGCAACAAGGGTATGAAGAAATTGAATTGCCTTGGCGGGATGAGAGAATTTTTTATTGTTAACAGAAGTAAGAGCGCCTTTATCGAAATGAAGTTTCACTTCCTCGCTTCCTGTTTTTGTTACTGGTGTTGGCCATGCTTCTTCCGGCAGCATACCTTTTGAGGCCAGGGTTTCTTTGCCACCAACACTTGTTCCCCACAGTCCTTTGTTAATCGAATACATCGATTTTTCAAAATTCATCTGAACGCCTTTCTTCTTCAGATATTGAATTTCGTCTTCACGGCTTAAACGAAGGTCGCGGATAGGCGTGATGATTTCAACGCCGGGAATCATGATGTGAAAGATCATATCAAAACGAACCTGGTCATTTCCTGCTCCGGTACTTCCGTGTGCTACAGCTGCGGCATTTAATTTTTTAGCATGTTCGGCAATGTGAAGTGCCTGGCTGAGTCTTTCAGCACTGACACTCAGAGGATAGGTATTATTCTTAAGAACATTGCCATATATCAGGTATTTGATGATACTATCATAATATGATTCTACCGCGTCTATGGTTGTATGAGAAGCAACACCCAGCATTTTTGCATGCTGCGCGATTTTTTCAAGTTCGTCCTTTGAAAACCCGCCGGTATTAACAATAATGCTATGAACTTCATAACCTTTGTCTTCAGTGAGATATTTTACACAGAATGAAGTGTCCAGTCCTCCACTGAAACCAAGAACTACTTTACTGCCAACTCCCGGTTGCGAGTTGTGCGGATTATTTGGATTGGTCATCAGAAGTTCAGCAATTAAAAGTGAAGTAAATTGAAAAGAAACATTTTCAGCTTGCGGTTAATCGTCCTGTCAACTTTTTTGAACCGCTTCAGAAACTTATTTTGCTTGATCTTCAACAGGCGTTCATACACCAGGCTTTTTTTGTCAAAGTGATCCTTTGTTTCCGCAGGTTCATAATGATCTTTCGGATCGTAAAGCATGGCGGTACATAAACAGTTCTTGCGTTCCTTGCTCATCAGAATGTCGTAGTTCACACAGCTTTTACAGCCAGCCCAGAATTTTTCATCTGGTGTAAGCTCTGAGTAGGTTACCGGTTCATAACCGAGGTCGCTGTTAATTTTCATAACTGCAAGTCCTGTGGTAAGGCCAAATATTTTTGCTTCCGGATATTTTTCACGGCTTAACTGAAAAATATGTTGTTTGATGGCCTTTGCTACGCCGCTTTTTCTATATTCCGGTGACACAATTAATCCCGAGTTGGCAACATATTCCCCTTCCCAGGTTTCGATATAACAGAAGCCTACCCATTCACCGTTCTTAGTTACAGCAATCACAGCCTTTCCCTCGTCAATCTTTTCTGCTACATATTCAGGCGAACGTTTGGCAATTCCGGTTCCGCGCGCCATTGCCGACGATTCCATTTCATCTGTAATCGTTTTGGCATAGACCTTATCTGCGGGAGTTGCTGCCCTGATAATAATATTCTGATTGTCCACTATGTAAAGAGTTGATATAGTTTTTCGGATAACCAATCCCGTACCAAGATATTCTCCGGGTGATATTCACTGATAGGGACCATGGTTAGCGGTTCGTCCTATCAGAAACCAGGTCGTCTGGAAAGATAGCGGAAGACGTCGAAGCACACATCATAAGCACGCGTAGATACCTGCTCGTGGAAAATGAAGTGTTTGTTATGTGTGCTCGTATTCATTGTTGTTGCAAATGTATAAACTTTAATGAGTAATGCAACTCTGACTTATTATCAACGGTAAAGTTATTAACAAAACGGAATAAGTTTAGTTAAAAATGGTGGAGCAAGCTGCAAGCGACGAGCTACGATATGCTAGCCATTAATAATTCCGTGAAATCTGCGCCTTCATTAAAAATCAGTGATAAAAAAAAGCCAGATCTTAATCTGGCTAGTTGAGCTATAAGGATTCGAACCTTAACAGACAGAACCAAAATCTGTAGTGCTACCGTTACACCATAGCTCAATCGGGGGATGCAAAAATAAAGGCAGGGAGAAGATGTACCAAATTTTTCAGGTTAAAGGAGAAGAAGGAATAATGGAACAAGGAATAATAGAACAAGGAAAACTGGAATAACAGAACCAGTACCCCGAAGCCAGAAGCCAGAAACCAGTATATTTATAAAAACCCGTTTATGCCCTTTAACCGGCGTTCATTTTTATACAAGGCAGGTGTTGCGTCAGCATCGTCTTTACTGGCTTCACTAACAAAACCAGCATGGAGCAGAAACCTGCAACGAGCCCTGAAACATGCCGCTTCAACACCACCCGGACAACTGGCTGCTGATGAAGAATTCTGGTATTATATCCAGCAATCGTTTACTGTATCACCCACTCTTATTAACCTGAATAACGGCGGTGTATCACCAGCGCCCAAAACGGTTCAGGACGCAATGAAGCGGTACTATGATTTCAGTAATGAAGCACCTAGTTATTTCATGTGGCGTATACTTGACCAGGGCCGCGAAACCCTCAGAAAAAATCTGGCCATTGCTGCCGGTTGTCAGGCAGAAGAAATCGCCATTAACAGAAATTCCTCTGAAGGACTTGAAACAATCATTTTTGGTTTGAACCTCACCAGAGGAGACGAAGTTGTTGTTGCAAAACAGGATTACCCCAATGTGGTCAATGCATGGAAACAACGTGAGTTTCGTGATGGCATTCACATTAACTGGGTTAACCTTGAACTTCCATCAGAAGATGAAAATTACCTTGTACAGCAGTATGTAAATGCATTTACGCCAAAGACAAAAGCAGTAAATGTTACACATATCATTAACTGGAACGGACAGATTATACCTGTGAGAAAAATTGCAGATGAAGCACATAAAAGAAATATAGATGTTCTTGTAGATGGTGCACACAGTTTCGCCCATTTTGATTTTAAAATTCCCGATCTGCATGGCGATTATTTTGCCACAAGCCTTCATAAATGGCTCTATGCTCCAATTGGAAGCGGTTTTCTCTATGTAAAAAAGGAAAAAATAAAGGATATCTATCCGCTGTTTGCATCAGACATTCCTCTGAAAGATGATATCCGCAAATTTGAACACCTGGGAACAAGACCGTTTTTTATTGAGCAGGCAATTGGAAAGGCGCTTGAATTTCATGAGATGATTGGAATTGTGAGAAAACAGCAAAGACTTCATTACCTGAAAAATTACTGGATGGGAAAAGTAAAAGATATTCCAAAAGTGAAACTGAGCACATCCATGGATCCAAAATGGGGATGTGCCATAGGGATGGTTTCTGTAAATGGAAAAAAACCTGCTGATCTGGATAGTTATCTTTTCAACAATCATAAAATTCATACAACTACAATTGAATGGGAAAACATTAAAGGAGTGAGAGTAACTCCCAATGTATACACTACAACCAAAAACCTGGATGTTCTCGTGGAAGGAATTACAAATTTCGCAAGGCTATAGGCGGAAGAATGACAGAAATATTAAAACGTAAAATCAGTTTAATTCAGGCAACTTCCATCAACATGATTGATATGGTGGGCATTGGTCCATTTGTAGTCATTCCTGTTGTGATCAGTTATTTCAATTCTCCACTGTTTTTGTGGGCATGGATCCTTGGTGCAGTCATCGCAGTTTTTGATGGAATGATCTGGGCTGAACTTGGTGCTGCATACCCATTGGCAGGCGGAAGTTATAATTTTCTAAGAGAAGCATATGGTAAGAAGTGGGGGAGGATGATGAGTTTTTTGTTTGTGTGGCAAACAAGCATCCAGGCTCCTCTTGTTGTGGCATCAGGGGCTATAGGCTTTTCTCAATATTTTAAATATCTCGTTCCTAATTTGGGATATTACGAGCAGAAGCTTGTTTCTGTTGTAGTCATTCTTCTCATCACGTTACTGCTGTATAGAAAAATTGAAACCATCGGAAAGATTTCAGTTTTCCTCTGGATATGTGTTCTGTGCACCATTTCATGGATCATCATCGGAGGTTTAACAAAAAGCCAGGTATCTTTTTCATTCATGAATGGGAGTGAGCAAAGTTTTTTCATAGCTGAATTCTGGGTAGTACTCGGACAAGGTAGTGTCAAAACTATTTACAGTTTTTTAGGATATTATAATGTTTGTCATCTTGGGGGAGAAATCATAAATCCTCAAAAAAATATACCCAGGAGTATTTTTATTTCTGTTGCGGGCATCACATTTCTTTACCTGTGTATGAACCTGAGTATCGTTCACGTGATTCCATGGCAGGAAGTGTCACGTTACGATTTTATTGTAAGTATTTTTATTGAACGCCTGTATGGGTTTACTGCAGCCAGGATTGCAACTGGCCTTGTTCTCTGTGTTGCTTTTTCTTCTCTCTTTGCTGTTTTGCTCGGATATTCAAGGGTTCCCTATGCAGCAGCACTGGATGGAAACTTTTTTCCTGCGTTTGCACGCCTGCATCCCACTAAAAATTTTCCTTACGTTTCCCTGTTATTTATCTCAGCCCTGGCGCTCGTGTTTTCATTTAGTTTTTCACTCAAAGGGGTTATCAGTGCTATTTTAGCAATGCGAATTCTTGTTCAATTCATTGCACAGGCTATTGGTGTTGTTTTGCTGAGACTAAAGAATGCTAACAAAGAAAGACCATTTTCCATGTGGGGATTTCCACTGCCAGTGATTATTTCAATCCTGATCTGGTTATATGTTTTTATTTCAACAGGGTGGTATGCACTCTGGGGTGTGCTGATTGCGACAGCGGGATATATTGTTTATGTTGTTCGTACACGTGTGGCGCGTAAACGCCTTAGTCAACATTAATCAGGTAATAGTTTTTTCTTCCTTTCTGAACCAGCAGGTATTGATTGTGCAGTAGTTGTTCTTCAGTTATAAGATCAGAAATGTTTTCAATTTTATTTCGGTTGATGCTTACCCCACCGTTCTGGATCATCTTGCGTGCTTCACCGCGGCTGGAAAAAATTGTAGTTTCTGCCAGAAGCGTTACAGGATCTACACCGGCTTTCAGTTTATCCTTTGAATATTTAAGATGAACTATTCCTTCCAGGCTTTCAAGGTCATTCAGGCTCATTGATTCAACCGGTGCATTCTGTCGTGAAAATAATTTTTCAGTTGTTTCTATTGCATGTTTCAATTCATAGGCACCATGAACAAAAATTGTGAGTTCCTCCGCCAGTTTTTTTTGTAAAATTCTTTTTGACGGATCTGTATGATGTTGTTTTGTTATTGATTCAATCTCTTCTTTTTCAAGAAAGGTAAAAATGCGTATCCATTTTTCTGCGTCTGCATCTGCAGCATTAAGCCAGAACTGATAAAACTGGTAAGGAGAAGTTTTCAAAGGGTCGAGCCATACATTGCCCTGTTCTGTTTTTCCAAACTTTCCACCATCTGATTTTGTGATGAGCGGGCAGGTAAAGGCAAAGGCTTCTCCTCCTGTTTTTCTTCTGATGATTTCTGTACCGGTTGTGATATTTCCCCACTGGTCGCTGCCACCCATCTGGAGCTTACATTGATAATTCTGGTAAAGCCAGTAAAAATCATAACCCTGGATGAGCTGGTAGGTAAATTCTGTAAAACTGATTCCCCCTTCACCTTCAATTCTTTTCCGGACACTATCCTTGCTCATCATATAATTAACCGTGATATGTTTTCCTATATCACGGATAAAGCCAAGGAAGTCAATTTTTTTAAACCAATCGTAATTATTAACCATCTGTGCTGCATTGGTTTTCCCCGGGTTAAAATCTAGAAATTTTTTTAATTGATTTCTGACACCATCTGCATTTTTAAGTAAGACTTCTTCACTCAGAAGGTTCCTTTCCTGGCTTTTACCACTGGGGTCTCCAACCATTCCGGTTGCGCCACCAACGAGCGCAACAGGTTTGTGTCCAGCTTTTTGTAAATGAACTAATAAAATTATAGGAACCAGGCTTCCGATGTGAAGCGAGTCTGCAGTGGGGTCAAATCCAATGTAGCCCGATGTCGGTTCTTTTGTCAGTTGTTCTTCAGTGCCCGGCATGATGTCCTGGATGAGCCCCCTCCAACGTAGTTCTGCTATCAGGTTTATTTTCTGATCCATTAGGCGGCAAATATAGGCAGGGTGACCTTATCGGAAATTAGCAGAAAGGCCTAATTTATATTACGTACATTATGAATTCGAGCTTGAAAGATATACATTTGTAGACGCATCCAATGCCTTTGAAAACACGTCATTAAATCCATTGCTTATCTGAAAAATGCAGAAATGAAAATCTATTCTCTAGCCCTTGTTATGGCCGCTCTGGCTATTTCTGCAAGTGGTTCAGCCCAATTCCGGAAATACTCGAACGAATTCCTCAATATAGGAGCAGGTGCCCGGGGTCTTGCCATGGGTAGCGCCCAGGTTGCATCCGTAAAAGATGGAACTGCCGGATACTGGAATCCTGCCGGACTTACCGGAGTAAAGGATTATGGAAATGCTAACCTGATGCATGCTGAATACTTTGCAGGAATCGGTAAATACGATTATGCTTCACTTGCAATACCAGTTTCAGATAATAAGAGAACGATTGCCATCACCGGTTTACGATTCGCTGTAGACCAGATTGCAAATACTTTATTTCTTGTGGAACCTGATGGTTCCGTGAATTATAATAATATCACTGATTTCAGTGCTGCAGATTATGCATTCATCTTTTCAATGGCGCAGAAACTGAAAGAAACCGCCAGTCAGAATATTCAGTTTGGCGTAAATGCAAAGATCATTCACCACAGCGTTGGCAAGTTTGCCAAGGCCTGGGGCTTCGGTCTTGATGCCGGTTTGCAGATGCAGAAGGATGACTGGCGTTTTGGTGTAGTTGCCAGGGATATGACAACTACTTTCAATGCATGGTCTTTTACATTTACAGACAGGGAAAAAGAAACGTTATACCTCACCGATAATGAGATTCCTGTTAAATCTACGGAACTCACCGCTCCCAGTTTAATCCTGGGTGCAGCCCGTTCTTTCAAATTAAGTAAAAAAACAGGTTTGCTTGCAGAGGCCAACCTGGATCTCACATTTGACGGAAAGCGGAACACCATTATTTCTTCGAAAGCTCTGAGTGTGGATCCGAAGATCGGGGTGGAGTTCAACATGAATGAAGTATTTTATCTGAGGGCAGGCATTAAAAATTTCCAGCACACGATAGACGATGCTGATACCCTGAATAAAAATAAGGTCTGGATCTACCAGCCCAGTGCAGGAGCAGGTTTCCGTATTCAGAATGTACGGATCGACTATGCCTTTACTAACCTGGCTAACCAGTCCAACCCGTTATTCACACATATATTTTCATTACAGTTTGATCTTGTGAATGACAAAAACAAAAAGAAAAAATAATCCGTATCTAAAAAATAGTCCATGAAAAAACTTCTGTTTGGTTTATTGATAACGTGGGGCCTGTGCGCACAGGCACAGGTATACAATAACGAATGGATCCGTTACACTCAAACATATTATAAGTTCAAGGTTGGTAAATCAGGTGTTCACAGGATTAACCAGTCCTTACTTGCTTCTGCGGGTCTCGATCTTATTCCTGCTGAACAATTTCAGTTATGGCGTAATGGTGTACAGGTTCCTCTATTTATCTCAAATACAACAGGTGTTCTTTCATCTTCTGACTATATTGAATTCTGGGGTGAAATGAATGATGGCAAACCAGACAATGAACTATATAGGGATCGTGCATACCAGTTAAATAATAAATGGAGTCTTGAAACAGATACCGCAACTTTTTTTCTTACAGTTAATCCCAATGTAGCGGAAAACCTTCGGCTGAATAATGCAAGCAATGATGTAACTGCCAATACGCTTCCTCCGGACCCTTATTTCATGTATACTGCCGGAACATATTTTCGTGAGAGATTAAATAATGGATTTGCAGTAAACGTGGGTGATAACCTATTTTCTTCATCTTATGATAAAGGTGAGGGATGGGCTGCATCAGATATTATTACACTGGGTACCAGTGTAGGTCCCCAGATCGGTAAGCGGAGTTTTATCGTACCTGATTTACAAGTTTATAATGGTGGCCCGGCACCAAAATTTAAAATTTCTGTTTCTGGAAATTCTGTAAATAACAGGACGTATAAAGTTATGATTAATTCAGATTCAGTGATCAGAAAATTCTTTCAATTTTTTGAATATTCAATTGATTCTGCTACACTACTTCCTTCCACTTTGAATTCCATATCAGATACAATTACTGTAAGCAATATTGCCGAAGTGGGATGTTACCCTATTCCAGTTGGTTGTCAGACAGACCGGCTTGCTGTTCATCAGTTTGAGTTCACTTATCCAAGGAAATTCAATTTCAGTGGCACCAGCAATTTTGAATTTACTTTACCAGCCAGCATTTCCGGAAATTTTCTAAAGATTACCAACTTTAATTCAGGTACACAGACTCCGGTATTATACGATCTCACAAATGGTAAAAGGTATACAGCTGATATATCAGTTTCTCCATTCATTCAGTTTGCCATCCCGCCCACTTCATCTGCAACTCACTATATTCTTGTAAGTGAAGATGCTTCCAATATCAATACTGTTTCAGAGTTACAGCAAAAGAATTTTATAAACTATACCAGTCCGGCTTTTTTCGGCGATTATTTGATCATTAGTGCAAAGGCCCTTTTTACAGGACCTTCCGGAACAAACCCTGTAGACGATTACAGGCAATACCGCAGTTCAGTTGCCGGAGGCTCATATAATGCAAAAGTTTTCGAAATAGATGAGATCATAGATCAGTTCGGGTTCGGCATTAAAAAGAATCCGGCAGGGCTCAGAAATTTTCTTCGCTATGCACGTCTTAATTATCCTATTACTCCAAAACATGTTTTTATTATAGGCCACGGTTTGAATTATGTGGAACAGAGAGTATATGAAAGTGCCCCGGATGTTGATAAACTGAATTTTGTTCCTCCTTATGGTTTTCCGGCATCAGATGTTCTTCTGACTGCCAATCCGGGAAGTTCCGCTCCGGAAATACCAATCGGAAGACTTTCAGTTATTGATGGAGGTGAAGTAGCCGGTTACCTGAAGAAGGTAAAAGAATTTGAACTCGCGCAAAAAACATTTTCTCCGTCAATAGCAGATAGAGCCTGGATGAAAAATGTGGTCCATATTATTGGTGCAGGTGAACCAGGACTGGATGCCCAGCTTACTCAGAATATGAGTACATACGCTGATATTATTAAGGACACATTATTCGGCGCAAACGTTGAAACATTTAGTAAAAGTTCCAGCGACTACGTTGAACAGCTTAATAGTAGCCGGTTAGAGAATTTATTTACAGAAGGCATCAGCGTAATTACATATTTTGGACACTCATCAGCAAGTACACTTGAATTTAATCTCGATAATCCGGAGAATTATAACAATTTTAAAAAATACCCGATATTTTTTGGACTGGGATGTAATGCTGGTAACTTTTTCAGGTATAATCCGGTTCGTTTATTAATAAGGGATGCCCTTTCAGAAAAATATGTTCTTTCTCCTGATAAGGGAACGATTGCTTTTGTAGCAAGTACTCACTTTGGAATTGTACACTATCTTGATATATGGGCTAGCCGCGCATATAACCATATCAGTTCAAAAAGTTATGGTAAAACGATTGGCCAGATCATGAAGGCTACAGCGGATGATGTTTTCAATTTTACTACCCAGGAGGATTTTTATGCACGTTGTAATACAGAAGAATCGGAGTTACATGGTGATCCCGCTCTGATGATCAATCCGCAACCAAAACCGGACTATGTAATTGAAGATCCCATGGTTAAAATTTCTCCGGGTTTTGTTTCCATTGCAGATTCAACATTCAGAATCAGTGCGAATTTTATTAATATGGGGAAAGCAGTTGACAGCAATCTGCTTGTTACAATTAAAAGAACTTTTCCAAATAATACTTCAGCCATTGTTTATCAACATACCCTCCGTGGTATCCGGTATGCTGATTCTATTGTGGTAGATATTCATATTGACCCGAATAATGATAAAGGATTGAATCGTCTTACAGTTACCATCGACGCTGATAGTACCGTAGATGAAATGTATGAGAACAATAATTCAGTTACGAAAGACCTTTTTATTTATGAAGATGAGGCACGACCGGTTTATCCTTATAATTTTTCCATTGTAAACCGGCAAAATATCAAACTGATTGCTTCAACAGCCAATCCATTCAGTGTAAATAAATCTTACAGGATGGAAATGGATACAACCGAATTTTTCAATTCACCAATTCTGGTTAGCCAAACTGTAACCACACCAGGTGGAGTAATGGAATTTTCTCCGGGAATGAGCTTTTCAGACAGTACTGTTTATTACTGGAGAGTAGCACCGGTTGCAGCCAATGGTGTGATGAACTGGAACACTGCTTCATTTATTTACCTGCCCAATAGTGAACCTGGTTTCAACCAATCGCATGTTTTCCAGCATTTCAAATCTACCATGCAGGGAATGAAGCTCGATTCATCATCACGTCAATGGCAGTTTGGAAGTAAATTCGAAAATCTTTTTATCAGGGAAGGTTCATGGGTAACCAGTACAGGACAGGAGGCAGGTTTATCCGTTGCCATCAACAGTACGGCAACAATCAGAAATACATGTTGGTTCCAGTCACTCGTATTTAATGTATTTGACCCGGTGACCTTTCAGCCATGGTTTAATAATGTTCCGGCCGGAACGCCGCAAAGTGCCTATACCGGCGGACAATATGGTAGTGCAACAAACAATTGTGGTTTTGTTGGTCGTCAGAATAATTTTGAATTCAGGTGGGATTCAACATTCAGCAGAAAACGTGCAATGGACTTTATGAAGGATACCATTCCAGATGGTGCCTATGTAGTAGTGAGAAGCTTCA
>JBJMLW010000360.1:0-5037 GCA_045805105.1 Flavisolibacter sp.
ATGGAAAGGGAAAACG
This sequence comes from Flavisolibacter sp., assembly GCA_045805105.1. GTDB lineage: Bacteria > Bacteroidota > Bacteroidia > Chitinophagales > Chitinophagaceae > Flavisolibacter. The sequence goes on from JBJMLW010000360.1 coordinate 17, forward strand.
ATTTATGAAACGGGCAAAAATTCCAGAGCTGTTGTGATTGGTCACAATGGCAAACTTCCATGGTACTCACTTACACAAAAAGAATATCTCACCGGGTTGAGAAATAAATACTCGTCTGAGTTAAAAACGAAACTTGATGCTTATGATCAACAGGAAACATTGTTAAGAAACAGGAAACCACCTCAAAATCTATCAGCGGAGATGAGAACAAAAACCAGTGAGCAGTTTGATAAAGACCTTAACCTGTTTTTGACAAACAAAGAAAAATATAAAGCGTCGACAAAAAAATACTATGAAGATCAAATCAAAATTATTGATGATTATTTTGCTTCGGCTTCTGAAGCCACATTGAATAAAAAGGCGATCATTCATCCTGGTACCAATTGTCTTTCCTTCCGGGGAATATTTGGGGACGACAACAGTAATGGCGTAACCCTCATCGCTTTTTCATCCAGGTATTTTGATCCAACACTACCGCGTTATGTTCCGCAGTTTATGATCCTCCACTGGACATGGACGTACGAGCAGGTGAGCACTAAGATCAAAAAAGAATTCGAACAAAATTTTCCACTGGAAAAGTTAAAGGCCCTGGTTGACGCTACTACAGTTCCAATCGCTCAGTGATAAATTACCCGACGTATCACCCGAAAAGCGCCTGAAGAAAAACCTAAAAATCTATACGACCAACCAATGACTTGTAGCCAGACAAACCAAATAACTACTGCTCACAAGTCAGATATCTATTGATCTGGAAATCTTGACACTTTGGTTTGAGCAGGAGCGCAGCGCCTATCCATGAACTAATCTGTAGACTGTGATTTAATTCCTGTAATGCTCCCGATAGCTATCGGGATTAATCGGTGTAATCAATACAATAGTATCAATGTTCTATTCATGGCGCTCCCGCTTTATTGTAGTTTACATATTGAAAGAACCAATGAATTCATACCATGAACACCACTGTGAAATCTTGTCGTGAAAATCCACACTTCACTAAAACTGCAAGAGATGAAAAAACTATTTATCAATACAGCCCTTGTTTTAATATCACTGCACTTATTTGCACAAGCGCAAACATTTGATATAGCCAGCTTCGTGGCACCAGCCGGCTGGCAGCGTCTCGACTCTAACGGCGTAGTTGGATTTTTTGATACCAAAACCAACAATGGAATCACCACCTTCTGCCAGATCCTTCTATATCCAAGTCATGCGAGTAGCGGCAACGCTGCAAAAGATTTCAATTCAGAATGGGCCAAGCGCGTAGTAAAAAAAACAGGAACAAAAAACAAACCCACCGTGCTCACACAAAAAACACCTGATGGATGGACAGTGGTAAGAGGATATTCCAACATAACACAAAAACAAATGGCTTACACCATTATGCTGATCTCCATGTCAGGGTTTGGAAAGCAGATGTCAGCATTAGTGAATATCGCCGGGGAGAATTACAAGACAGATGTAACCGCATTTTTTGAAAAGTTTCAATTGAGTTCAGGCGGTGCAGTTCAAAACAATTCAAACAATACACAATCAAATCTTACAGGTTCAGCATCTCTTGCAAACTATGTGTATACCGCTCCTCCGGGATGGACAACCACAAACTATCCCGACGGGATTGTTCTGACATCACCGGTTTCTAACACAGGTGAAAAGTGTAATCTAACTCTATGGTCGATGAGACAACCAGGTAGCAGTCTCCAGAATGATTCTGAAAAAATTTTCGCCGAAGTATTCAGTTCATTTGACTTAAAGAACAGTTCCACTCCTCCGTATTTAACGAGAGGAACTTCGTCCCAGGGTTGGGATTATTTCATTACAAGAAAATCAATCGCTTTACGCGGTGGAGATTTTCAAACCATGTTCGGGTTTGTATTTGTAGCAAAATTGCGGGATCAGCTGGCTGTTATTTCAGGCATATCGAAAGATCCTCTTGTTAGCTCCTGTTTCGGTTTGCAATTGAATGACGTTTGGCCACAGTTCTTTTACAGTCTTCAATTTCGTAATTGGAATTCGACAAAAGAAAATTCATTGGCTAAAATGCTTCCGGCAGTATGGATAACTGCTACCGCCACTGCAAGCGACAGGTTTGCTTTTGCACCTAATGGAAGATTTGCAGGCGCTGCAGCCTCGCAACGATATGCCAGTGTGTCCAGTACAGAAATGCTTCGCATTACAGATGCATATTTTGGCAACGGTGCTTATGTTCTAAATGGAAATGCAATTCAATTGATTTATGACAGTGAAAAAAACAATCCTGAATCAGGAATGTTGAGAGTTGAACAGGAAAGCCGGGATGGAGGAAGAACATGGACCAATAAATTATACCTGTCAAGAAAGAGCGTTGTAGACGGTTCTCTATATGAAGTGTATTACGATAAACAATAATAATGGGTTCCATACTATGTTACAACTCTCAGTCGCACACAACTTAGTTTAATTGTTTAATCAGGTCTCGCACGCAAACTTTTTGATTTGCTGATTTGTAAATTATGAAAAGAATACTAATTTCTATTTCCTTTACATCACTGTTGTTTAACGCCATTGCACAACAGTCTATTCCTATCAAGATCCTTCGTCTTGATAGCATTACTTCTTTTGGCAAAGCCGACGGGCAACAAGTGACAAAAGAAATTGATGCCGATGGTGGAACGATCGTATCGGATGATGGGAAACTGGAATTGGTCTTTCCAAAAGGTGCATTAAGTAAAAAGAAAAAAATAACTATACAACCCACTACTAATCTCGCAGCTGGTGGAAGAGGAAAAACATATAACATGGAGCCTTCAGGACTCCAGTTCAGCAAACCGGTCGACATTATATTTCATTATTCCGAAGATGAAACCGCTGGAACTCTCGCTGAGTTAAAGGGAATAGCCATGCAGGATGATAAAGGAAAATGGAGCATGCTGCAGAACGTAGAAGTAGATTCAATTAATAAGACTATTACATCCCAGATCCTTCATTTCAGCAGCTATTCTTCATTTGACAAAATTGTTTTGAAGCCTGTGTCAGCAAGAGTGAAAGTTGATAAGACAGCATCGATGATAATACAATTCGTGACTTCAGCCGCGGAAGAAACAGCTGCTGAAAACAAGGGTGAAGACTACCTTCCGCCATTGCCGCCCAACATGCCAGCGCCGGAATGGGCGGTGAATGGAATAAATTATGGAAACAGGAACGTTGGATGGATAACCAATTCGACGGAAACTGTTACATCTGCCACATTTAATGCACCGGCCAGCCTGCCAGATGATAATCCCGTTGCCGTGTCTGCGCATCTGAAAGGATTAAAATTTAAGTTCGGAAAGAAGATTTTCAATGACCTGAAGCTGGTAAGCAAAGTTTTAATTTATGACAAGGCATACAGGATAAAGATGAATGTGTGGGTGGACAACAGTGAAGACGGGCAGTGTACGATGCGCGTGGAAGATTATGGTGAGTTTACTCTTGTGATGGAAGGAAGCCGTACCATGATCAAAGAAATTTATAACCAGGATATCCGGGTAAACCTCAACCCCTGCTTCAACTGTATACGTACATGGACGAATCGCTCTTTCTGTCAGGGCCCGGTCAATACAACAGGCGCAAAACGTATTGTAGTAACGCCAGCAAGTCTTCCGGCCCATCCATTCTCTCACGTTCAAATTTTTCTTCAACATGCAACCACTGCGTATCCGATCATCAAAACACAGTGTCCGGGTTCCAGTAGTGGAGCGCCGCCTTTTCCAGGACCACCACCCTATTTACCTCCGTTAATAGAATTTGATGCTAACAATGAAAATGAACAGGTGCTGACATTATCAGAATTATCGCATGGCTCTTTACCGAATAACCGGAGACAAGGTGTTAGAATTACCATTACCCGGATCGATGAATAAAATGAAAATCAAATTATGATCTTACCAAACCGGATCATTATAATAAAGCGATCACTAGTATCATTTATATGAAAAAGATCTTCACCTCAGCTCTTCTCTTTTTATCATTATGCCTCCCGGCACAAAACGACAGTTCTTCAATACATATTATTGAACCATCCGACTCAACCGCAGTTGGCTCACCTGAAGGAAAATTAGTAAGTAAAGAAATTGGAACAGCCGGTGGACGGATTGTTTCGGATGATGGCAGAGTGGAATTGATTTTCCCTGCAAACGCATTAACTGCAAATACATCAATAAGTATTCAGCCAACAACTAATCCTGCGCCTAATGGCTCTGGAAAGGCTTACAGCTTTGAACCTTCTGGTATTCAGTTTAAAAAACCGGTGCAAATTATTTTTCATTATACCGATGAGGAAGCTGAGACCGGGTCTCCTGATCTTATGGGATGTGCTATTCAGGACAAAAGCGGAAAATGGAGTTTTTTTAACTATGAAAAATGGGACAGCGTGTCGAACACATTGAAAGGTTTTATACATCACTTTTCATCTGTATCAAATGTCCATAAGATCGGCATGTTTTGCGGCAGAAATGAAATACCAGTGGACGATACAACAGGTTTCGTATTCGTTGACATCACAAGGAAATTCGGGCCAAATGATGTTGGCCTTCCGGAAAACCAATTCGTCGATGCATTTTTCGAAAACAGGCAAAATATAACCTGGTATGTAAATGGAGTTAAAGGCGGCAACAAATTAGAAGGTACGGTTTCTAACATGATTTTTTCTTTAGGAAAGGAGAAAGCTATTGAAGGCGTGTATCAGGCCCCCAGCATCTTACCTGGACGGAATCCGGTTAGTATACGCGCTGATATTTATCTAAAAGGAAAAACCAAAAAAATTCAAAGAACATTGCAATTTAAATTGTTTGTCTACGATACATACATCGTACAGATCTTCCATGAGTTTACAGGCCGTCCCGGTATGGGAAGTATATTAACCGACAATGCCAGCTTCAGGGTGATTGTATCACCTTTGAAAATGGAAATAGATGATATTAAAAATTACCCACCGGTTGTCGTCAAGGAAGGAAAGACAGGACCTTTCAAGGAAAAGATCGATACGAAGGTCGCACTTGGCAGCA
>JBJMLW010000361.1:0-6460 GCA_045805105.1 Flavisolibacter sp.
AAATGGCGTGTCCTTCCTTTTTTCAACAATCGGTTGATATGCTCTAATGAAATGATCACCGCACGACTTTGAAAAATTTATCCAGAATGAAACATCCTTCATGTCATCTGGTTTTTTATTGTCATAAAATATTCCACCGATACCACGTCTTTCATTCTGGCGATGATAATTCACGAAATAATCATCACATACTTTTTTAAATTCAGGATAAAAGCCGGCATCAAAACGATCACACACATTTTTATATGTCTGATGGAAGTGTATGGCATCTTCCTCAAAAAGATAATAAGGTGTAAGGTCGGTTCCACCACCGAACCAGCGGTCCTGTACTCTTCCAATATCATCATACAGTTCAAACATCCTGTAATTGCAATGCACGGTAGGTACAAAAGGATTAAATGGATGTAGCACCAGTGAAAGACCGCATGCAAACCAACTTGTTCCCGTGATCTTCAACTGCGATTTCATCATCTCAGTAACGTCTCCAAATACTACCGACGTGTTCACGCCTCCTTTTTCGAAAACATTTCCATGACTGATCACACGCGTTTTTCCCCCACCACCTTCGGGTCTTTGCCACAAATCTTCCCTGAATCTGCCCTTGCCATCAATTTTCTCGAGCGATAAACAAATCCGGTCCTGCAGATCATGAATGTATTCAATCCATTGTTCCTTTATCTCGTCCAAATGATGATGTTTAATCTTGAATTCAGTATTTAAAAAAATATCCAAATTAATTATTAGACACTCTGTTCCCGAATGCGGAATTCCCTCTTCCTAATCCCTAATCCCTATTCCCTTTCTTTCATGTTCCGTATTCTTTAACTGCGTCTACAAATGCCCGTGCATGATCAACAGGAACATTCGGTGTAATTCCATGTCCTAGGTTCGCAACATATTGCTGCACACCAAAGCCATCTATCATTTCTTTTACCCACTTCCTGATCTGCTGTGTTGGTGCCAGCAAACGTGCAGGATCAAAGTTGCCCTGCAAAGTGATGGAATTTCCAGTGAGCTTTCTTGCACACGCAGGTGAAACAGACCAGTCGATACCGATGCCTGCAGCACTTGTTTTACTAAGGTCACTCAAAGCATACCAGCTTCCCTTGGGAAACAGGATAACAGGTGCCTGCTTACTCACTGCATCTGAGATCTGTATCAGGTATGGCTGTGCAAAGTTTTTGAAATCTTCCGGTGAAAGAGATCCAGCCCAGCTGTCAAAAACCTGAACAGTATCAGCTCCCGCCTTTACCTGTGCGCTGAGGTACGAAATTGTAATATTTGTAATCTTTTGCAGTAACCGGTGTGCAACATCTGGTTGTGTATAGGCAAACTGTTTTGCCTTATCCCATGTTTTACTTCCTTTTCCTTCAATCATGTAACAAAGAATCGTCCAGGGCGCCCCTGCAAATCCAATTAAAGGCACACGTCCGTTCAGCTCTTTTTTTGTAAGCGTTAATGCTTCCATCACATATTTCAGTGATTCTTCCACGCCTTCTGTTTCAAGCGTATCAACATCTTTAATGTTGCTGATTGTTTTCGGTAGTAAAGGGCCTCTTCCTTCTTCCATTTGTACTTCCAGGCCCATAGCCTGTGGAATGACAAGGATATCTGAAAAAATAATTGCAGCATCTACACCCACCTGCTCAACCGGCTGAAGAGTAATAGTAGTTGCAAGTTCAGGCGTTTGTACTCTTGTAAAAAAATCATATTGTGACCGAAGCTTTATGTAATCCGGAAGATATCTTCCTGCCTGCCGCATCATCCATACAGGGGGTCTTTCCACTTTTTCCTTTCTCAGTGCTCTTAATAAAAGATCATTTTTCAATTTACTCATTAATTCTATTTTAAGCCGGACGTGAAACGTTTTAAACTTTATTGGTTTAGTTATATAGCCAGTTCATTTGTTCCTGCAAAAACTTAAAACAGCATCCATCAAGCTTTCCTGGCTGGCTTCTTTGCTTATAACTATTTCACTTTTCGTCATTTCCTTAATTGCGTTTGCAGTGGTTTCACCGATTGCAAAACAAACAGCACTGTCCTGTATTTGATTTGCAGAAAAAAAACTTTTTACTGCACTTGGACTAAAAAAAAGTATGGCGTCATAAGATTCTGAAATAATAGAAGGTGTTTCAATAGTTTCATAAACTATGCATTCACGAACGCTGATGCCATGGGATTTCAGCATTATGGGTAATTCGTCCCGACGCTGATCACCACAAAAGAAAACTATTTCTTTTTCGTTCGCATTGATAATTAACCGCGACAATTCAGTGGCATTGCCCGCTGTACCGGAAATCTGGACTTCAATTACTTCAATATTCTCAATCAGTTTTTTTGTTCTGCCTGAAAGACAATAGATTTTCCAGTGAGGTGTGATATGGTTTACATAGGATTGCATGTACTTTTCCAGCGACTCCACTGCATTACTACTGGTGAAAACAACAACATGGTTTTCTTCCATTAATTCAATAACCTCATTCCACTTTTCCCTGGTAAGTATCGTTTTTACTGAAATGAACTCCACTTCACGCAAATGAATATTTTTATTAGTGGCCTCTCTGGCAGTTTCCGGTAAAAGTTTTTTTGTACTTAATATCCTACAGCTCATTATGATGGGGAATGTCGTTTTTGCTGATCAGCCGCATGATATTTTTTCCTCCATCAGATAATATCTGTTGTGCAGCTTCAACACCTATAGATTGCCCGTTACTAACCGGAACAGTTCTTTCTATTTCAACTTTTTCCTTTCCATCAGGAGAAACAATATTTCCACGCAGGTTGATTTTTCCATCTGATATTTCTGCAAGTGCACTAATGGGAGTGGAGCATCCTCCCATCAATCTTTTTAAAAAATCTCTTTCTGCCTTTGTACAAATTGCAGTATCCTTATCATTCAACTGTTCACACGCCTTGTAAGAATATTCATCGTTATCTCTTCCTGCAATCATTATGGCTCCCTGCGCCGGTGCAGGCAGCATCCATTGAAGGTCAATTGAAGTTTCTGGCCTTAAGCCGATTCTTTCCAGTCCTGCAGCAGCGAAGATGGCACCGTTCCAGTTGCTTTCACGTACCTTTTTTAAACGTGTGTTTACATTTCCCCTTAGGTTTTCAAATGTATGATTGGGATACCTGTTCAGCCATTGAGCCATTCTTCTTATGGAACTCGTAGCAATAATCGCATCGCCATTTATATCATTCATGAAATTCTGATCATTCTTATACACCAGGATGTCTTTGTATGATGCACGTTTTAAAACGGCATATTGCATAATTCCTTCTGCGAGCTGTACAGGAACATCTTTCATCGAATGAACAGCGAGGTCAATCCTGTTGTTCAGTAAGGCAGCATCTAATGTTTTAGTAAAAATGCCTTGAACACGCAAAGCATACAAAGGAGTTACTGTATCAATGTCACCTTCACTTTTAATATAAACGAGCGTAGAAGGAATCTCCACCTTTTCCAATAGGTCCTTTACAAGTGAAGCCTGCCATACAGCCAGCTGGCTGTCCCTGGTTCCAATGCGTAAAATTTTTGACATTAATTATTAACGCTTATAAAATTGTTAAGCGCAGCAATGTACTGACAACCTCTTTGATTTTTTAAACGGATTTTTCCGGCAGTATCATTTAAAACTCTTTGTATCTGGATGTCCATCGTTTTAGGACATGTTGTTAAAGCGGGTGCATATTGTGGATGATCGTATAAAGATTTCAATTTAACCTTCAGGTCTTTCAATAGTGGTACATGTCGCCTCATCTCACACCAGTCTTCAAACTCCGCCATTAATTCATTGATGATAGATATGGCTTTGGGAACCTGCGCTCTTCTGGCTTTCAGTGTTTCATCTTTCAGTTTTGATAGTTCATCCACATTAACCATTGAAACATTTGGCAGCATTTGTGCGCTTTCTTCAACATTATATGGAACAGAAAGATCAATAATCATTTTTTCTCCTTTCCCTTCCAGGTGTTCTTTCACAATGATAGGTTCACTCGAATTCGTAGCCACCAGTATGATATCAGCTTTCGCGATTTCTTTGTCAATTTGATCGAGGGGAGCAGACTTTAGTCCTAATTCTCCGGCTAGTCCTTCCGCTTTTTCAGGTGAACGATTGATCAGTGTTATATTATGGGTATCGAGGTAGTCTACCATATTCCTGCAGGTATTACCACCAATCTTTCCAACGCCTATTAAAAGGATATTTTTAGAAGAAGCGTTTTGTACCGCTCTTTTAATATACTGGATAGCTGCGAAAGAAACTGATACAGTTCCGCCGCTAAGTTCTGTCTGGTTTTTAATCTGCTTCGATGACTGCAATACACAATTAATAAGTCTTTCAGTAAATGGACCGATAAAACCACGCTGTTTTGCAAATCGTACAGCCACCTTTAATTGTCCCACAATTTCATAATCACCCAGGATCTGTGAGTCGAGTCCTGCACCTACATGAAAAAGATGTGAAACAGCATCCATTCCTTCTTTAATATATGCGGCCTTATAAAAGGAAACTGAATCTCCTTCGGTTTGTGAACAAAGAATATTGATCAGCTGCATGCTGTTTTCGGCAAACCCATAAATTTCAGTGCGGTTACAAGTGGAAAGTATAAAGACCTCATTGAGGCCATTCGCTGAGGCAGATTCAAGAACTCTGCTGTACTGGTTTTCAGAAATTGCAAACCGGCCACGGGTTGAAGCATCTGATTTTTTGTAATTCACCCCTGCTACAAAGAAATTCGATATGTTTCTGAAATATTGTGCTTCCATTTTCTTTAGTCAACGATCATGAGGCAAAAGTAATTTCCCGGGATTGATAAATGCAAAACCTATGTCATTGCACTGTCATTTCACCAGCTGATTTTCATCATCTTATATTATGACCTGCATCATTTGGAACAAACCATGAGTCAGTTGTCCCTACTTTTGTTGACATAATATGAAGAGAGCGGTTTTATTGATGAACCTTGGTTCGCCTGATTCTACAGAAGTAAAAGATGTAAAAAAATACCTGGATGAATTCCTGATGGATGAAAGAGTGATAGACAAACCCCTGCTCCTGCGGGCTTTACTTGTCAAGGGAATCATTGTTCCTTTCAGGGCAAAATCGTCTTCAAAAGCTTATCAAAGTATATGGACAAAAGAAGGTTCACCGCTTATTGTTATCAGCGGACAGGTGCGGGATAATTTGCAGAAGAAACTAACCGAACCCGTAGTTATTGCGATGCGGTATGGAAAACCATCATCGCGTGAAGCCTATGATGAATTGCAATCCCGCATTCCCGACCTCGATGAATTGATTGTGATTCCCATGTACCCTCATTATGCCATGAGCAGTTATGAAACGGCAGTAGTTGACGCGAAGGACGAACACAGAAAAGGGAAATACAAGTTTATGCTTCGCTTTATCAAACCTTTTTACAACCACCCGCAATACATCCAGGCAATGGCTGAGAGCATGAAACCATTTCTGGTTAATGAATTCGATCAGGTTTTATTTTCATATCATGGTATTCCTGAAAGACACGTACTGAAGTCGGATACAACAGGAAATCATTGCCTGAGATCTGCTGATTGTTGTGAGACCGATTCGCCAGCGCATCAAACATGCTATAGACATCAGTGCCGTGATACAACCAAACTGGTTGCAGATTCACTCGGCATTCCTGAAGCAAAAACAGGATTATCATTTCAGTCACGTTTGGGAAGAGATCCATGGCTGAAGCCTTACACCGCGAAGCGACTGTCTGAATTACCAAAAGAAGGTGTAAAAAAGTTGGTTGTTGTATGCCCTGCATTTGTAAGCGACTGTCTTGAAACATTAGAAGAAATGGGTGAAGAGGGACGCGAAATTTTTTTAGAGGCAGGTGGCGAATCATTTACACTGATTCCTTGTATGAATACGCATCCTGCATGGATAGATGTACTGGCAGGCTGGATAAGGGAAGTTTCAAATGGAAACAATCGTATGATCAGTAAATAGAACAGGGAAAAGAAACCTTGTTTTGATTCATGCTTAAACTGTGCAGCTCTGTTTTCCTGTGGCTGAGCGTGCCCGATGCGATTTGGTTAATTGATTAAAATGTATCTCTATTTAAAAGCCCTCCATATTATTTTCATCGTTACCTGGTTTGCAGGCATGTTCTACATTGTTCGTCTGTTTATATACAACACGGAAGCAAATGAAAAGGCCGAACCTGAAAGATCCATCCTTCAGAAGCAGTTTGCCATTATGGTCAGACGATTGTGGTTTGGTATTACATGGCCTTCAGCTATTCTCACGTTAATTCTCGGGCCCTGGGTCATGTTTAATGGAAATTGGGACAAGCAATTGTTTAATGCTTCTGGAAGATGGCTGTTCATCAAGCTGATATTTGTTTTATTTCTTTATGTTTATCACTTATCTCTTCATAAAATCTATCGGCAGCAAAGCAGGGGAATTTTTAAACACACTTCACAGTT
>JBJMLW010000362.1:0-6915 GCA_045805105.1 Flavisolibacter sp.
ATAGGCGCTGTTCTTTCTACTAGTGATGGCGTATTTGTAGTTGATAAGGTGTCAATAGGTTATTGCGGGTTATTGTCCCGATATAACTTATAAAGAGACGCCCGCGTTATCAAAACCAACGGCGTAAAGAAATACAGTAGTTTCTCATGTGCATTGTAACCGTCCTGTTTTCACAGGATGGTTTTTTATAAAAGGCCATCTAAATCTCTTTCGCAACTTATCAGTAAGTTTATCGGCGAAAATTTGCTTTATGAGAATATTGCTTACTGTATCTTTTCTTTTATTTCTTTCCTGTTCACTTAACGCACAAAATATTTCTTTTGATCAGTTAAAAAATCTAAAACCACGCAATATTGGTCCGGCAGGAATGAGCGGCCGCATTACTGCTATTGATGTGGTGAACAGCAATCAGGATATCTGGTATGTAGGTTCTGCATCAGGCGGTGTTTGGAAAACAACAAATGCTGGTGCCAGCTGGACATCCGTATTTGATAACCAGGCTACCTTAAACATTGGCTCGCTTGCCATTCAGCAAAGCAATCCTAATATTGTTTGGGTGGGCACCGGTGAAGGCAATCCACGCAACTCTCTTAATTTGGGTGATGGCATTTTCAAAACCATGGACGGAGGTAAAACATGGAAAAAGATGGGGCTCGAAAAAACCCACAACCTTCATCGCATCATTATTGATCCTGTTAATCCGAATACAGTTTATGTTGCTGCAATTGGTAATCCTTATGCAGAACATCCGGAAAGAGGCGTGTATAAAACTACAGACGGAGGAGAAACATGGAACCGCATACTGTTTACCAATGACACGAGTGGTTGTGCAGACCTTGCGATGGATCCATCCAATCCGAACAAATTACTGGCAAACATGTGGCAGCATCGTCGCACACCATGGAGTTTTAAAAGCGGTGGTCCCGGCAGTGGATTATACCTGACGGTTGATGGTGGAAAAACATGGAAAAAACTGGGAAAGGATGATGGACTTCCAACAGGAAATTTCGGAAGGATCGGGATTTCATTTTCACAAAGCATGCCGTCAAGAGTTTATGCAATGATTGAAGCAACTAAAAATGGATTATATAAAAGTGATGATGGAGGATTCAAATGGGAACTCGTGAACAGCGATCCGCAATGGGTTACAAACCGTCCTTTTTATTTCCAGGATATTGCTGTTGATACTAAGAATGAAAACAGGCTATACAGCATTCACGACGTAATTGATGTTAGTGAAGACGGTGGAAAAACTTTCCGAACATTACTTCCTTACGGTGGAATACATCCTGATCATCATGCCTGGTGGATTTCTCCAACTGATCCTGATTTTATTATTGATGGAAACGATGGTGGTATGGGAATCACAAGAGACCGCGGCAAGAGCTGGATTTTCAATGAAAATCTTCCTGTCGGACAATTTTATCATGTGAATGTTGACAATGAAATTCCGTACAATGTTATGGGAGGCCTGCAGGATAATGGTTCATGGCATGGTCCTGCATACACCTGGACAAATGGAGGCATCAGGAATTTTTACTGGGATAATATTGGTGGTGGTGATGGATTTGATGCCATGCCTGACCCGGATAATGCAGACTGGGTTTATTCGATGAGCCAGGGAGGAAGCCTTCAGCGACTGAATATAAAAACCGGTGAGCGCTGGTTTATCAAACCACCCGATGTAGATACAACAAAAAAATATCGCTTTAACTGGAACTCTGCTATTGCCCAGGATCCGTTTGATCATAATACAATTTATTATGGAAGTCAGTTTGTATTAAAAAGTACAGACAAGGGTGCAAGCTGGCAACCCATTTCGCCAGACCTGACAACTAATGATGCTGCGAAAATTGACCAGTCGGAGAATGGTGGACTAACACTTGATATTACCGGTGCAGAAAACTATTGTACCATACTTGCTATTGAACCTTCTGCAAAACAGCAGGGTGTAATATGGGCAGGCACCGATGATGGTAATGTTCAACTCACAAGGGATGGCGGACAGACATGGGTGAATTTCCGCGGCAAAATTCCAGGTATGCCTGTGGGTGCGTGGGTTCCGCAAATAAGGGCATCCAGATATAATGCCGGAGAAGCATTCGTTGTTGCAAACGATTACAGGCGTGGGGATTTCAAACCATATATATTCCGAACTACAGATTTCGGTAAAACATGGACAAATATTTTGGCGAATAAAAACATTGAAGGGTATGCATTATGTGTTTTACAGGATCCGGTTGAACCCAATCTCATATTCGCGGGATCTGAACATGGATTATGGGTAAGTTTTGATAATGCAAATACTTTCATGCATTGGAAAAATGATGACTTCCCTGCTGTTTCAACTTTCGACCTCGCCATACAGGAAAGAGAAGCTGATCTTGTGATTGCAACATTCGGAAGAGCGCTTTGGATCATGGATGATATCAGGCCACTGAGAAAACTTGCATCCAACAGCGGAAAGCCAATTGCAAAACGTGTTACTGTTTTCGAACCTCCCGTTGCATATCAGTCGAATTACCGGTCTGCACCCGGTTACGAATGGAGTACATTCGGACTTTATGATGCGGAGAATAGAAGAAGGGGAGCTGAAGTGTCATATTTCATACTTCCTGCAAAAGATTCAAGTTCAAAAAAACAGGATAGTCTCCAGGTAAGAATTTATAACGACAGGAATGAAGTTATCCGCAACCTGCGATGGAAGGCCGACAGTGGAATGAATCGTCAGTGGTGGGGCATGGAAGAACGTGGTTTTCGTCAACCCGGTGCAGCCCGTGGCAGTGGAAGGGGAGGTGGCGCCGGCGGTGGTGGAGGTACAGAACCAGCCGGACTACAGGTTTATCCAGGACGATATAAAATTGTTCTTTTATATGATAAGGAGTCCGATTCCGCTTATATCACAGTAAAGGATGATCCGCGGATTAATAAAACAGATGAAGTAAAAACAGCTCAAAGAAAAATGCTTGACCGGTTGCGCAAGTCTTCAGATAAATTATTAACCGGGATGGATCGGCTTACTGAATCCGAAGAAGTGATGACAAAAATTTCTACTGAGCTGAAAGGATTGCAGGGAAAAGATATGGATTCACTTCGTAAGACAACAACGGCCCTACAGGATTCGATTAAACTGATCAGGGAATATATTAGTGGAAGAACATCAGACAGGCAGGGCCTTTCACGTCCACCGCAGATAACTGTGTTGGGAACGATGCAGAATGCACAGCAATATATCAACGCCAAAACTGTTGCCCCGGGTCCGCAGGAAGAACAACTTGTAAGAAATGCTGAAGCCATGATCAATGCAGCGGTTGGCCGTATCAATTCTTTTTATGCAACACATTGGGCAGATTACAGGAAGCTGGTTGAAGGAACTAAGGTGAATTTATTTAAAGAGTATAAACCGATAGAGTGATTATCTGAACCAGGATTCGCGGAGATTTTTGGATTTGTAGGATTGGTGAGAAGGAACATCTTCTTACTGTTCTCCCCGATAAAAAGCAAGGTTGATTTTCATTTCACGTTTCATGATTGACGATTGACGCTTGACGTTTCCTCATTCAACACCTTCCACAAAAGATCCTTAAGCTCCTGAATATTTTTGAAGGCAAGAGAGGAAATAAAAATATGCGGGATGCCTTCGGGTAATTCCTTCCTGATCTCTTTTTTCAATTCATCATCAAGCAGGTCGCTTTTGCTGATGGCAATGATGAACTGTTTATGAAGTAACTCCGGGTTATATTCTTCCAGTTCATTCAGAAGTATCCTGAATTCTTCTCCATGGTTCCTGCTGTCTGCAGGAATCAGGAAGAGTAAAATGGAATTGCGTTCAATATGCCGCAGAAAGCGATGACCAAGTCCTTTCCCTTCTGCGGCTCCTTCAATGATACCGGGTAAATCTGCAATGCAAAAACTTTTTCCATCGCGATACTCAACCATTCCTAACTGTGGTGTAATGGTAGTAAACGCGTAATCAGCAATCTTTGGTTTTGCTGCTGTCATTACAGATAACAGTGTTGACTTGCCTGCATTGGGAAATCCAACCAGACCAACATCCGCAAGAACTTTTAACTCCAGTATTTTCCAGCCTTCAACTCCCGGTAGTCCGGGTTGTGAATATTCCGGTGCCTGGTTCGTTGGCGTTTTAAAATGAAAATTTCCCAAACCTCCCTTACCGCCCGGGAGCCAGATCCTTTCTTCTCCATCGACAAGAATCTCAATTTCTTTTTCACCTGTAACCTCATCACGGGCAATTGTACCTAACGGAACTTCAAGAATAACATCTTTACCAAATCTTCCGGTCCGGTTGTTATCACTACCTTTTTCACCATCTTCTGCCAGAACATTTTTGTAATACCTAAGGTGGAGAAGCGTCCACAAATTTCTATTACCACGAAGGATGATATGACCACCACGCCCGCCATCGCCACCATCGGGTCCCCCGTAAGCAGTTAACTTATCTCTGCGGAAATGTTTAATTCCCGCTCCGCCATGGCCGCTCCGGCAATAGACCCGAATCTGATCAACAAAATTGCTTTTCTCCAAGGTATTGTTTTTGCTGGTCTGCAAAGATATTGTTCCGCCCACCAACCATGAATCTATAATCAATTCATGGCCGGTTTTAAAGAATTGCCCATGAAATCGATGTTATTTACCCTTGTCATTATCCTGACGATTGTTGCACACAAATGCATGAAAACGCCGTTTGGTTTACCTGCCTGCATTCAGAAAAAAATTGACCAGATCAAAAACGAACCCAAATGGAATCCTCCCGCTGAGGTATATGAATATGAATTCCAGGGTAAACGTGTGTATTATTTTACAAGTGATTGCTGCGACCAGTATCATGTAGTTTATGATGAGCAGTGCAATTATGTTTGCGCGCCGGATGGAGGTATTACCGGAAAGGGAGATGGCAAGTGTGCTGACTTTCATTCCACTGCAAAAAAAATTAAACTGGTGTGGAAGGATCCGCGATAAATTGCTGATTATTTATGTTATATCGTTTATCTGCTGGCAGTGTAAGCAACATTGCTAAGAGCTAAAAGGGAAACCGAGTAAAAGAGAAGAAAGCTATCTCCATATCTATTAACTCTCTTATATTTAACCACAAACAACTAATAGCTAAAGAGATAAAAGAGTTAGATGAGAAAAAGAGAAAAGCTTTCCTTTTAATTCCTTTTCTCCTTTATTTCTTAGCCAAAAAAAACGCCGGCTTACGGGCCAGCGTTTTCGTCGGAGGGTTCAAGCAGAAGCTCTACTGAACCACAACTTTTTGTGTGAATACCGATTGATTGGTTACGTCAAATACCTTAACCATATAAACACCACGTGCATTTTTTTCATTTAGCTGGAAACCCTGCATTTGCGATTCGCCATTTACGCTGATCTTTCTTTGCATCACGCTTCTACCCAACACATCTCGCAGTTCAAGCATATAATTTCCTGCGGGTACTTTGTTGAATTGTATCGTGATATTGTTGCCCGTAACAGGATTAGGATAAACTGCAATCTGACTTGCAAATTTTTCTGAAGGACGAATCAGTTTCTGAAGCCTGTCATCCGGAATGGAAACGATATCATGATTCTTTTTTGGCTCGCTTAAATAATTACTGTTTGCAAGGTCTGAACTGCGGAAAATTCCATTGGCCGATTTGAATCGGTGAGCACTCCAGTCAGAAGGATCTACTTCAAAATAATCATTTGCATCTACAGCACTGCTTACGAGAAGTTTGCCATCGGTATTTACAACAGCACCATTAACAGTAAAGTTTGGAGAAAGTCCGGTTATTGAAGCAACATGTGTGGCAACTTTAGATTCTGTATTTACCCTGAAAACATGGTTTCTTGCTGAGATGATATAAAGGTTTCCATTGTTGTCGCTGATCATATCTCCACCAAAGCTGCTGCAACGATTGTGAATGGAAATTCCATTATTCGACGGATCATCAACCAGTTCACCCAGCTGCTCAATCTTTAATTTTTTTCCAGTGGAGAACCTGATAAAAGCAGTGGCATCATTGTTTATCGCATATCCGGTTCCGTCAGGGGCAATAACCATCCGGGTTATAATTTTTGCTTCATCATTGTGCATATTGCCAAATCCGGTAAATGACTGATCTGTTACATAATAAACTTTCATTGTCTTCAGATCAACATACCGAAGCTGGTCAACAAACATAGGCGTGAAATAAAGTCTGTTGTGTTTTTTGTCATAAGCAGCGGCTGCGACCCCGGTAGTAAAAGGCGCCTGCAACAAATCACCAAAACGTGCGTCTGGCTGTTGCGTCAGTTGTTTTTTAGTAGTTGCGTCGAATACAATGTGTTTTTGCTCAGTACCATTGAGCAATACATCTGAATACTGTCCTGTCTGAAGGTCAAGCTTTCGTAGTGCATTCCATCCGGTGCCATCCTTTGAAAGGTCGGTAATGGCATAGGCAAAGCGGTCATTTTGTGCCTTTAAACCGGAAGAAAAAAATAAAAGAAGGGTAACAGAAAGAAGACCAGGTAGTAGAGCTCTTCTCATAACGGTTGATTTATCTGTTGATTGAACAATTAAGTTACAGAATTTTGAAATGCACCCAATGCTTTTTTACGCAGAATCTTTACGTTTTTTTCTGAAAGTTTCGTATTGAATTTCAAATAAATGCGGTTGATTTATTTCTTCCTGAAGTGGATCACAGGCCCTCAGTGTTTGAAAACACTGTTCCGGCAAATTCTGGTATATTTTTGTTCCCATAGTTTTCCATTCCAGCATTTCATCGCTGACGGTACCCGAGATTTTAAATGGATTTCCAACAACGAGGGATCTGGGTGGAATCTTTTCAGCAGCACGTATAAAAGTTAACGCCCCAACAATACAACCGTCACCCAGTTCCACTTCATCCATGATCACTGCATTCATGCCAACCATGC
>JBJMLW010000363.1:0-3086 GCA_045805105.1 Flavisolibacter sp.
CGTGATCAAACAGACGACGGCTACTGTATTCGTTGGTGTGAACAGCGGTTTTAATCACCTGATCCGGCCCATGTTTTACGAAGCCTACCACCGGATTGAAAACCTGAGCAATCCATTTGGCAATCCCCGAATTTATACTGTTGTTGGAAATATCTGCGAGACAGACACCTTTGCGTGGGACAGGAAACTCAGCGAAGTTCGTGAAGGCGACTACCTGGTATTTTACAATGCAGGGGCATATGGGTTTGAAATGTCCTCCAACTTCAATTCACGCCTCAAGCCCGCCGAAGTTATGGTGAAAGATGGCAAAGCCCTGCTGATACGGAAGAGAGATGAATTTGAGGATTTGCTGCGAAACCAGGTGGAAGCTTTGTAAAACAGTTCTTTCAATACATAATAATCAATATTCAATTCTCAACACTCAATATTCAAGTTTGTGTTCCTTTAATTCGAACATATTATTAAAGGTTACCTGTAATCAAACTTGATCATTGAGAATTGAATATTGATCATTATTCTTTAATACTCTACGAATTTTTTACAGTAACCGTCATCTGCGTCGTCCCGCTTGTCGGCACCGTCATGCCCTGCCCTTCAATTGTGCCCTTGGTTTCAATGGTGGCTGTTTTCTGTTTCAGCACGCCGGTATTTTTATCAAGGATCACCTGGCCGGTAGTTTTATCATTTGATTTGAAGCTCGCATCTGTACCCATGATATTCTGTGTAGTATTCACACTTACCTGCTCTGTATAATCCAGAACAACGTCGTTTCCTTTTACAGAATTCACCTTGTATGTGGTTAACCTGTTCACTCCATTGCTATTGCTGCTGTCAACCCATGTATCTGACGAACTGATTTCCCTGCCAGGAAGAAATTTGAAAATGCTGATATCCCCTTCTTTTGGAACGGTGAAATTCAATCCAAGCTGGGTTGAAACAATTCCTGCGATTGCATCCTGCTCTGCATTTTTTTCAGGATTCGGATTATCGTCATCGGCTTTTACAGAAATTATTTTTCCATAAGGGTCAATGGTCATTTTATATTTATTCTTCAGGCTTTTTTCAAGGATCTTTCCGATCTCACCTTTGCGGTCATCTTCTTTTTCAGAATCAAACTCCTGGGAACCACCCATTCCATTTGCTGAAAAAGTCAGTCGCTTTACTTTGTATTCGATAACAATACCATTACTATTCACATCTTCAATATCGTATGATTCTGTCATGGTGGAGTTAACAGTTGATTCCATGCTTTGTCCCATCATTTCAGAACTTGTATTTCTTTTCATCTCAGTCACCAGTTCATATTTCTGGCCTTTTTTAAAACCTATTTTGTTGCTGATCTTCTGAGCAAAACCTGTTGTGGCAAATACAACCGAGGCAAGAAGTAATAACTTTTTCATTTTTTTATTTTAGCGTACCAAATTTGACGAAATTTCCTCACATAGGGATGCATCAGCCAGCGGAGTACTGAATGGGCATCTGAATATTGAATGGAACCGATACCTTTAACCGATGCAGTCAGCTGTTCTGGATACATCATTATCACCAGATTATTTCAAATTGATCGGAAACCCGGTAAAATTCCGGTTATTTCTGCTGAAGAATCTTCCGGCTGCGTTGTTTTCCGGTGTGAAGTTAAAGTCTGCAAACCCTGCCAGGACAGAAATTACCATTCCATATAAATGGTTTACGCGTAATCCGTTCCGCTCTACATATTTTGCCTGTCTTTCAATGGCTGCCGAAATGAGTACCGGTATTCTTGCATTATCATGTGTTCATAACCGGCGACCTTCAATCTCTCCACTGGTTGTAGCCGTTGAAGGTAAATTCTTTAAAAAAGCTACAGGTATTACCTCCTTTATTTGTGAACAGGGAAATGAGATCAGGAATGTTGTTGAAGAAGCTGCATCATCTGGAAATTCGCAGTCGATACGTGTACTGTCTTCAGGATATAATGAAAAAAATGAATTAGTAGCGGAATTTTATATAACATGGTCGTTCAAAAGACGAGAACGTCAATCGTGAATCGTCAATGAATCTCCTTCTCGAAAAGGCTATTGACCAAAGTATGGAGCTAAGAACTTTAAACCTTAAATTTTAAACTTCTCATGAAAATCGCATTTCACGGAGCAGCAAGAACAGTAACGGGGTCGAAGCACCTGATCACATTACGCAACGGAAAAAAGGTTCTGCTCGACTGCGGAATGTTCCAGGGTATGGGAAAAGATACCGATGCTTTCAACCGGGAATTCGGATTTGAAGCATCTGAAGTAGATGTGATGATCCTCTCACATGCCCATATTGATCATTCAGGATTGATACCCCGCCTTTTCAAGCAGGGATTTAATGGAAAAATTTTTTGTACTGATGCTACACGCGAACTGAGTGGACTTCTTCTTGAAGATTCAGCAGAAATACAGGAAAATGATGTTAAGTATCAGAACAAGGGCAGTCACGCACAGGGTGGACCGTTGGTGCAGCCGCTTTATACACTTGAAGATGCAAAAAACTGCATGCGTAATTTTTATACACAGCCTTATGGCGAATGGTTTGCAGTAACCGATGGGGTAGAAGCGCAATTCACAGATGCAGGTCACATCATCGGAAGTACATGTGTACATGTAAAAATTAATGAAAATGGTGTCACGCGCCAGTTGACATTCAGTGGAGATGTTGGCAGGTACCGCGACGTAATCCTGAAATCACCCCAGGTATTTTCACAAGCCGATTTTATTCTGCTCGAATCCACTTATGGTAACAGCCTGCATGAAGATGTGACGACTTCTGTTGACGCACTGCTTTCATGGGTGGAAAGAACCTGCGTGCAAAAAAAAGGTAAGCTGATCATTCCTGCATTCAGCCTCGGCCGAACACAGGAAATTCTGTATGCCTTTAACCAGCTCGACCTGGAAGGCAGGCTCCCGAAGCTGGATTTTTTTCTCGACAGCCCATTGAGTACTTCAATAACAGATGTAATAAAAAAGTATCCGCAATATTTTAACAAGACCATACAGAAGGTAATGGAATCCGACAATGATCCGTTTATGTTTTCTCAACTTCGGTATATCAAATCCGTTGACGAATCA
>JBJMLW010000364.1:0-3490 GCA_045805105.1 Flavisolibacter sp.
CATTTTCCATAAATGTTTGCATCGTTTTTCCTCGCATCAACATTATAATATTTCTGGTTAGAAGCATTTGATTTTTCCATCCATACAACTTTGCCATCATGGTTACCATCGTAATGTGTAATTGCACCACCCAGCGTTAGCCTCGTTTTTTTATAATTGTACAATAATGAATATACCGTTCCATAAAAATTATTATCCAGCCATAATCTTCTTACCAGGTCTGTACTAAAAATTGTATCCGCACCCATTACCGGATATTGCATTCCATAAGAAGCGTAATCCTGGTTGGCCTTATACTGTTCATAGTAACCAAGTCCGTTTGTAAAAAATATTGCTGCAGAAGTTGTGAGTCTTGGATGCCATCTTCCTGTAAGAAAAAGCTGGTAATGATCCTGCCGGTAGTTATCCGTTTCATTATCATATGGCTCACCGGGCTTTTCTGTTCCTGCATAATTCACACGCCTGTTACCTGCCAGGTCATCCTGTGAAACACCATACCATGCCTGGTAGGTTTTTTCACTTCCGGAAAATACATTCAGCCTTACATCAGTTTTATCTGAAAGAAATGCATTTGAAAAATAAAAGGAACGCAGGTGAGAACTTGCGCGGTCTATATACCCATTGCTTGAAATACGTGATAGCCTTATATCTGTTGTAAAATGATTATTATAGATACCACTACCGGCAATGATTGAATTTTTCAGTGTCTGAAATGATCCAAAGCTATTGTTCACCTGCAGATAAGGTTCACGATTCACATCATTGGTGCTAAGGTTGATGGTGGCGCCGAAAGCTCCACCGCCATTAGAAGAAGTACCAACACCCCTTTGTACCTGGATACTTTTTAAAGAAGATGCAAAGTCGGGAAGGTCAACAAAAAAAGTTCCCTGGCTTTCCGCATCATTGTATGGAATGCCATTAAGTGTAACATTTATCCGCGAAGCATCTGTTCCCCTTATCCTGATACCAGTATATCCAATGCCATTCCCCGCATCTGAATTTACAACCACCGAGGGCATCTGGTTCAGCAGGAACGGAAGATCCTGCCCCAGATTCTGATGACTGATTTCTTTATATGTAAGGTTGGTTTTAGCAAACGGAGCATTTGTGCCGGCACGGATTGCTCTTACTTCCACAGGTTCCAGACTTCCGGAATCTTTTAACTCCTGGCCTTTTACTGCATAGGATATAAGGCACATTCCAAGTATGATCCTTTTCATATTAAAAATTTAATGGGATACCTGGAGGAAAGACAGCCTGAATGCTGAAAACTCCCTGACAAATTTGTCAGGCCTCCCTGCGCAGGCATTACCCTGATCAGGTTCTGCGGGTATGATCTCAGCCTCCCCCGCCGCTGCGAGGGGTAGCACCCCGGGAAACTCTGAAGTGAATTCAAAATTAGGATAGTTTCATCATCCCTGTAACCTTTTTTATATTGATACGTTTCACTAAAAAAATGCTTATATGAAAAGAACGTTCTTTTTTCTTTTGTCCATACTTCTATGTTCTGCAGGATTTACCCAGAAAACCATTAACGATCCAAATGTTCAGTTACGGGATGCTTCCGACTTTCATGCAATTGAAGTATCATCAGGAATAGATCTTTACCTGAGTCATGGTGATGAAACCGTAGCCGTAAGTGCCAAAGATGCCAATGTGCGAGACAGGATAAAGGTTGAAGTAAGAGATGGCGTTTTAAAAATATCTTTTGACTGGAAAGAAAGTTTCCGGATTTCAATGAATAATAATTCAATGAAAGCGTATGTTTCCTATAAAACCCTTGAAAAACTTACCGCATCAGGGGGAGCTGATGTATCAGTTGATGGTACCATTCAATCGGGGAAGCTTACATTGAATCTTTCAGGCGGATCTGATTTTAATGGAAAAGTAGAGGTGTCTTCACTGAATATAAATCAAAGCGGCGGTTCCGATGTGAACATCAGCGGTAAAGCCGAAAATCTTTCCATTGATGCCAGTGGCGGAAGTGATTTTGACGGATATGATTTGGAGTCAGATGCGTGTACTATCAATGCAAGTGGTGGTAGTGATATCAGTATCACAGTCAATAAAGTTTTGGATGCCGAGGCCAGCGGTGCGAGTGATATCAGCTGGAAAGGTTCAGCAACAGTAAGAAAAGCAAAGGCCAGCGGATCAGGAAGTGTTTCTCACAGATCATAAACAGCGACACGATGAGAGCCCCGGTTCCCCGGGGCTTTTTTTAATCACGGATTATGAAGATGAGAACACGGATTTCACGGATAGAACGAGCATTATGTATAAAAGCTGCCGTTTACCAGCACCCGGTTAATAAATAAAAAATTTCATTTATAGCAGTTGCGCTTTGTAGCTTACTCTTGAAGCTTTCTTCAAATAACTTTGGCTGCTTAAACGATCGTTGGTATATTTGCAGCCCACATCGCGAAGTAGAGCAGCGGTAGCTCGTCGGGCTCATAACCCGAAGGTCGGGAGTTCGATCCTCCCCTTCGCAACAAGCCTCTTCGGAGGCTTTTTTTATTGAACAGGGAACCACGGAAACACAATGGCTCAGGGGATCACAGTGAACCTCCGTGCCCTGGTTGTCTCCGTGGTTCCTGCCTTTAACTATTTTTGAAACTTGAAATCCGGATTTGTAAACATATTTGGAAAGCCCAATGCAGGGAAGAGCACACTATTGAATGCGTTGATGGGAGAGAAGCTGGCCATTGTTTCTCCGAAAGTTCAAACAACAAGGCACCGTATCAAAGGCATTCTTACAACCCCCGAGTACCAGGTGATATTTTCCGATACACCGGGGATTATTGATCCGAAATACAAGCTCCATGAAAAAATGATGAAGGCCGTAACCAGTGCGCTGGAAGATGCAGACATTGCCATCCTTCTGGTTGATATTAATGATAACTGGGAACAGGCAGACGAAGTATTTGCTTCTTTACAATTGAAAAAGCAGGGCATTATTGTCATTAATAAAGTAGATAAAGCGGGCAAGGAAAAACAGCAGGAGGCGAGGGATTTTTTCAATAATAAAAAATATGTCAAGGAAGTATTATTGATTTCTGCTTTGGGCAAACAGAAGGTAAATGACCTCTTGAAAAGAATTGTTGAATTGTTACCCGAAGGAGAACCATTTTATGCGGATGATGAAATATCGGATCTTCCTACAAAATTTTTTGTATCCGAAATTATCCGCGAAAAAATATATGCCTTGTTTGAAGATGAGATTCCGTATCATACTACGGTAATTGTAAATGAGTACAAACAAAAATCATCACTCATCAAAATAAGAGCGGAGATTATTGTTCAGAGAGAAACACAGAAAGCAATAATTCTGGGAGAAGGTGGAAAGATGATCAAGCAGATCGGCATGGAAGCCCGTAAGGAAATAGAAGCCTTTGTGAGCCAGAAAATCTTCCTTGAACTTTTTGTAAAAGTGCGTCCGAAGTGGAGAGAGAACGAATTGTTTTTAAGGGAGTATGGGTATTAGGGAAGCTGC
>JBJMLW010000365.1:0-2273 GCA_045805105.1 Flavisolibacter sp.
ATGAACGCGAGGTCATTGCCAGCTTTTTTTCCATCAACATACAATGCAATTGAACCTGGTGTATTTGTGTCTGCAGATTTCGTTCTGAACTTTACTGTGTAATTACCAGCAGTATTTACTCTGACAGTATATTGTAACCATTCACCCGGTTCAGTCCACCCCACACTAAAACCATTGGTGAGTGTATCATTGCAGATACCGATATCCACTCCATCATTCCGGTACTGGTTGCCCCTGTTCCAGGGAGTTCGTTTTTGCGTTGACACCCAATAGTTACCAGAATCTGTATCATGATAAGCCATACCACTTCTCCCAAAATCATAGTCGGAAGCATAAATGATCAATCTGTCTTTGAGAATATGAGGTTTGAAGGGTCTTGTCTTATTCTCTCTCACTTGCCGGAACATGGCATCCACCACATCAGGATGCACGATGTTGTTTTCGATGTTTGTTGATTTTGCAAAATCCATAAGAATTTCCGCCGCCTCCGACTTGGTCACCTCCCCTTTGCCCCTCCAGTAATCAAGCAGTTTGCGATATCCCGCTGGTGCTTTTATCTGCAATGGATTATTAGCACCAAGTTTTTTCAATGGCCACCATGCCCAGCCAATATGATTTTTTTCAAGCAATGAAATAGCATCCGTGTACCATGCATTAGAATTTTCTCCCGACTCACCCACCCATAATGGCACATTTTGTTCATCCCTGATCCTGATAAATTTTTCAATGGAAGCTTCATCATTATTGTTCCAGTATTTATGAAAACTCACTACTATGTTCTTATCCCACAGTGGGAACATGCCGCTATAATTATTTGCCCAGCAGTTGCCTTCAATAAAAATGATATGGTTTTTGTCTACCAACCTGATCTCATTTGTGACCCTGGTTAAAAATGTTTTCAGTTCTGTATTCATTTTCTCACTACAACCATTTTTATCAGCCGGGTTTTCAAATCCCCAATTGGTTTCATTGATCAGGTCATACCCCCCGATCCACTCTTCGTTGGCGTATCGGGTTGCCAGTTTTTTCCACAAGGCAATTGTTTTATTACGGTTCGCTTCACTTTGCCATAATGAAAGTTTCGTGGTGTCGCGATCCGCAATCGGAATATCATTTCCCTGTCCACCTGGAGCTGCATGCAGATCAAGGATCAGGTAGATCCTATTGGCCTTACACCATGACAACAAACTATCGACAAGTGTAAAACCTTTTGACAACCATGTATTCTGCCCGGGATCTGTTTCGTCGTCAACAGAAGGTGTAAAAAGATTATAGTGCATAGGGAGTCTCAATGAATTGAAACCCCAGGCAGCCATTGAATCAATATCCCTTTTTGTGCAATGGTTCGAAAGCCAGGCATCATAAAAGCGATCAGCAGCTTCTTTTCCAACCAGTGAGTCAATCCTGTTACGAAGCGATTGTTGATTTGACGCTATTCCATTTACCTGCAGCATATATGGTTCCTGCAGCATCCATCCCCCCAGGCCCATCCCTCGCAGGATGAACTCCTGCTGTTTTCCAGTAACTATTTTTTTGCCGTCGACATGCAAAAATCCCTGTGAAGAAGACCAGGTTGAAACAAATAGAAAAAATAATGTGAAGATTCTTTTCAATGCAAGCATTCTGAGATTTTTAATAAAAATGTCCGTTAGTCCATCAATGAAGGAAGGGCCTAAAATTAAAAGCAGCCTCCATATTTTCCTTGTTTTTTACTACGTCAATACTACATCACTACAACCAGACGAATTGATTTTAAACGGCGTTGCTTACTTCAACATTACATCAGGCATTTGATCCGTTGATAATGGGGAGCCAGAAATCCTCAGCTTATCGTTTGCTATACGCACAATGCTCTTTGCGGGCAAGGCTCTGCAAGCCGGAGTTTCATTATTGGAGCCAATTGAAAATCCAGGTTTTACTTAGGTAAAAAATGAAACTCAGTTTATTAAAAGACTTTAATGAACATTCCTTGAGCGGAGGTGCTTGTGTGATTTTGTGGGATCGGGCTTTTTGGAAGAGACTAAAGATGGAGTAAACGGCAGATTATGCGCGTTAATTTGAACACATATCCTCCGGGAGTTTAGGGCGATGAACCCAATATCATTTATTATTATGAAAATCCTAACCAGCTTTTTTTACTGTCCTGACCGGTATGTAAACCCATTTTTTTTCTGTCCAGATAAATGACTTTGCAGACTCCTGTTTTCCACTCGCGTTGTAGAAATACTGCTTTTTCAACAAGGAATCACATTGATAAGAATCACTACACTCAT
>JBJMLW010000366.1:0-8980 GCA_045805105.1 Flavisolibacter sp.
AAACTTTCCATTCACATCAGTAACTGTTTCTCCATGCGTGACTTCCATAGCCGGACCACGGGGTGGCCAGATTTTCCATGACAACCAGTCGTACAACATTCGTGGTTGTCGCACTACTCTGTACACCACCTTTGCACCATCCACCTGGTTACCTGCATATGCTTTTGCATTACCACTTAAGGTAATGGAATCGTTTACTTTGTAGGCGTCATGTATTTTTTCGAATTCAACAAAGAATTTAGGCCTCTTGTATTCTTCTACATTAAAGCCAATAGTTCCCCGGTTCTTTTTCATCTCCATACTGAAATTTCCATTAAGAGTATTGGAGGGTAATGAAAACTTTCCGGAAAAGGATCCATAATCATTACTCAATATTTCCAGAGAATCCACCACTTTATAATTGGCATTTTGCAAATAAATAGTTGACTTGAAACCTGTCATCAGTTTTTTATGTCCTTCCCTGGTATTACTGATGATGATGCCCTTGAAATAAACTGTTTGCCCGGGTCGATAAATACTGCGGTCTGTAAAGAGATAAGTATACGCCGTTTCTACTTCAAACTGTTTTGCTGATATTGTATCTGCTGGATTTTTATAAACACCGGAGTAATAACCATTCAGTTCATCATCGATGAAAAGCCTGTCATTGTTGTATGTAAATTCTAATTGGTATTGAAAGTATTCATTGGTTTTTTTGTCTGTAATCTGGAAATAGCCATGATCATCTGTTTGATAAACATCCGATTTCTCTTTTATGTAAGCAGATGATTTCCGGTCATACCTTTTTTTCCACATTTGCACTTTTGCACCACGGAGCGGTAAGCCTGTTTCCCTGTGAAGTACAAAATATTCACGTTCCCGGTTGATGAAGCTGATGTTGGAAACATAAAACAACTGTGCTGAAAGCCGATTACCTTTTATAGTGAACTGCTGGTCATAAGAAGCAAACAAATAGTATTCACCAACGGGTAATGGATCAATTTTTATTTCAATAGAATGATTTATGTAATCTGTTTCTGCGGTAAGAGGTTGTGTCCATGTTTTAACAGGAATTGCCTTGGCTAATTGTTCCCACGAATTATCAGTATAATCATTATCGCGGAAAGCTTTTTTCAAAGATTCAGTAGCGGAGACTACTCTGAAATAAAGCTGCCCGATATTTTGATAATTCACCAGGCATCTGAACGCCTGACCGGGAAGGTTTACCTTTTCCAGCTGAAATGAAAAACTTTTTTGTTTGATCTCGCTTAATAATTCATGACTGTCCGCCCAGGTCTGCGTTTTAGGAATGCTGTCTGCTACAATCTTTTCAAAAAGTTCTTTAGCTTTTAGAAGAGCTGACTTATATGATGAATCAGGAGTTTCAATATTATTTTGAACCAAATTATAATAATAAAGTGCCAGCAGGTAACGGGCTTGCTGAATAGTACTTGTGTTCGGGTACCTGTTCAAAATATGTTCAAGTGCCTTTACATACAATGAATCCTTTTGTTCCGCTACAGATTTTTCATAAACAAATTGAATCCTGTCAATGTCAACGTCGATGAGCGCATCAGTATTCTGATCATTCATATGAAACCTGATCAGGTCCTGGTACACCAGCAATGCTTTTTGTTGAAGTGAAGAGGAATCTTTAGTTGAAAATTTTACTTTAATAAATTCTTCGGCCGGGGCAAATGCTTCGGGTTGAATAATCTCAAAAGCGTAGGAAGGCTTCCGGATATCGCGTTCATCATTTTTAAAATAATCAAGTGCTGCATGTGAAAGGAGGTCATAAAGTGTAGGTCTTAGTTTCCTTTGTGTTCCTTTCATAATAATCGCATCCCAGGGTTCAAGGCGGGTATGCTTTAGAATTTTATCATTTTGTATCGATTCCAAATACAGTCTGCTGATGGTTTTATGAAAATCATCCGCAGACCAGGTGGCAATGTCTGTCTTTACAAAATTTTCTGTTGCAGTTCTGTTATATAACTGCCACTGCACCTGCTGGTAATAATTCAAGTAAAGGGTGGCCAGGTAATTCTTTAAAATAGAGAGAGACGGTTCGGTAACAGACCTTAATTCATTTTCCATTTCTGCAATGGCCTTTACCTGGTTGTCTTCCGTGTTTTGCGATTGAAGGTTCACCATATACACGAGGGCTTTGATCACCTGTGCTTCCTGTTTTTCCTTCTTTGCCTGCGCATAGATTTTCTTTACTTCAGCCAGGGCCGATGCCGGAAGATTCTTTTCGGTTGCCAGCTGATCCACATTCTTCCACTGACTTTCATAATTGCGCACCTGGCCATGCATGGATGTACAAAGGAAAATTCCCGCAAACAGGAGCAAAAGTCTAAAGCAATTCATAACAGGATTTGATTTCATGTTGAAAGAGATGCGCTAACATACACATTTGCACAAACAAATGTTGTGGTTTAGTGAAGGCTTTGTGAAAGGCAGTTCCCTTTAACGAATGTTTATCTAAAGCCATATAAACATTACTTCAAATAAATCATCTGTATAAACGGAGGAAATTAAAATGAAAACAATTTTTACCCTTTTATTCGCATCAGTCTTTACTTCCGCCTTTGCTATGAACGAAGGACGGATTACCATCACAGTTCCCTCAAAAAATATGGAGGTGAATGTTGATGGTCGAACTTACCAGTCAAATGACAACAGTTTTGTTCTTACCGGCGTTCAGCCGGGTAATCACAGCATTACTGTTTACCGGATTTCACAGAATGGAAATGGATACGGCCGGAATAATAAAAGAAACAACAGCAGGAATGACGTCATTTATTCATCTACCATTTATGTGCGCCCATCATACGATGTTGATGTAATGATCAATCGTTTTGGAAAAGCCCTTGTAGATGAACAGGCGCTCAATTCGCGGAATGGTCGCCAGGATGATGACGACTATAATGGTGGCTATAACAATGGTGGTAATAAGAATGGTGGTTATGATAACGGTAGCTACAACAATGGTGACTACAATAATAATGGCTACCAGGCAATGAATGATTATGATTTCCAGGCTTCGCTCCAGAAAGTCCGTAGCCAGTGGCTGGGTAAGCTGGGATCAGCACGTGACCTCGTAAATAAAAATTACCTGAACGTATACCAGGTAAAACAGGTAGTGCAGCTATTCTCTTCTGAAAGTGACAAACTAGAGTTAGCCAAATTATCCTATAAAAACATTGTGGACCGGCAGAATTTCAGGCAACTGTATGACCAGTTTTCCTACCAATCGCAGAGCGAACTTGATCGTTTTGTGCGCGACAGCAGGTTCTAGTTGATTACACGCACTAATCCGTACACAATGATTGCGACGAAGTCCTTACCACGGTAGGGGCTTCACTTTCGACTATCATATTATTACACACTTATGGAAACTTGAAGCCCCGCCATCCGGCGGGGCTAATTATTTGTACCATGGACGATGGACGATGGACGATGGACCATAGACCATGGACCATGGACCATAGACGATAGAACGGTCAGTCTTTTATTTTACTAATGGTCACCATATCCAATGTCACAATCCTATTCCCCACAAATCAACATATCAACGTATCAACTTTCTAATACCTTCATACCACATTACCTAACCTACACTGCCTTCTTCTTCACCACGCCTGCCATCGTCTTTCCAATATCGGCCGGACTTTGAACAACGTGTATTCCGCATTCCTGCATAATTTTCATTTTCGCAGCTGCAGTATCATCTGCTCCGCCAACAATAGCGCCTGCATGTCCCATCCTTCTTCCCGGAGGAGCGGTTTGTCCGGCAATAAATCCGACAACAGGTTTTTTATTTCCTGAATCCCTGATCCACCGTGCAGCTTCGGCTTCCATGCCTCCACCGATTTCACCAATCATAACGATGGCATCTGTAGCGTCATCATTCATAAAAAGTTCCACTGCCTGCTTTGTGGTAGTTCCGATAATAGGGTCACCACCAATTCCCACGGCAGTTGAAATACCAAGACCAGCTTTTGCAACCTGGTCAGCAGCTTCGTAAGTGAGCGTTCCTGATTTTGAAACGATTCCTATGTTTCCTTTTTTGAAAACAAAACCAGGCATGATCCCTACTTTACATTCGTCTGCAGTAATTACACCGGGGCAATTAGGTCCGATGAGACGGGTTCTTTTACCGCGAAGAAAATTTTTCACCTTCACCATATCCTGAACAGGAATGCCTTCGGTTATGCAAACGATGAGTTCAACACCTGCATCTGCTGATTCAAGGATCGCATCAGCTGCGAATGCTGGCGGAACAAAAATGATGGATACATTGGCACCCGCTTCTTTTACACAATCTGCCACTGTATTGAATACCTTTCTGTCGAGGTGCATTGTTCCACCTTTGCCTGGCGTTACACCACCCACTACATTGGTTCCATACTCAATCATCTGCGACGCGTGAAATGTTCCTTCGGTGCCTGTAAAACCCTGTACTAAAACCTTCGACTGCCTGTTTACAAGGATGCTCATAATGTATTTTAAAAGTTGGGCAAAAGTAAGGAATATAGAGCATGGACCATAGACCATGGACCATAGTAGTGAACTCCTGTCTGGCAGTGTTATAATTTGTAAGAGTTGCCATTTATCATATTAGTCAGCTGAATATCCAATGAACCAGTAATGCATGGTATAAAATAAACGACTTACCATGGAGCATGGTCTATTGTCCTGCTCTATTATACTTCAAAAACAAAATACTCACTTCTGAATTCAGTACTGACGAGGCGGACCTGTTATGCATGCTGAAGGTATTTGCCGAACTGTCGGCCTTTGAAAGTAAATAGGCGTTTGTTTCATTACGTGTTACAAAGTAATCTTCGAACAGAACGGCGTCTGCTCCTTTTTCTTTTGCTTTCATGATGGCCTGTTGCTGCATGCGCTCCTTACTTACGAGTGATGATTCCTGGTATCCCTTGCCGATGATGGTATAGGGGCGTTTGATGGCCGAGGCATCAACATAAACATCAACTTTTGTAGTGGGTGATAATGAGGTTCCGAGGTAATTGAGTTTTGTTCCGCAGGAAAAAATCAGAGTGGATAAAACTGTAGTGTAGATTTTATTCATGACTGCTGGTTTTAGGTAAATGAATCTTACCCAAATTTGAAACTCGTCATGAAAATCAACTGTTAATTCAGTAAAGTTAGAAAGTAATAAAAAGTTAATTATCGTCTTCAGGTGGAAGGAGAACAGGTGAATCATCCTGTGTTAGCTGGTCCATATTTCTTTCATTAGCAATCTTTCCAGTTTCTTCCAGCTGTCTCATATCTTTTGCATCCTTCAAAAATTCAGAAGCGAAGATGAAATCATTCAGTCTTTCATTTTTACTGAAGATGATTTCCTTGTTATTCCCTTCCCATTCCTTTTCACCTTTGTACATGTAAATGATATGATCACCGATTTCCATCACGCTGTTCATATCATGCGTATTCACCACTGTTGTGATGTTGTATTCAACCGTAATTTCTTTGATCAGGTGATCTATAAGACCGGATGTCTGGGGGTCGAGTCCTGAATTCGGCTCATCTACAAAAAGATATTTCGGGTTAAGAACAATGGCGCGTGCAATACCA
Organism: Flavisolibacter sp.; assembly: GCA_045805105.1. GTDB lineage: Bacteria > Bacteroidota > Bacteroidia > Chitinophagales > Chitinophagaceae > Flavisolibacter. The sequence goes on from JBJMLW010000366.1 coordinate 5,581, forward strand.
ACGCGTTTCATCATACCGCCACTCAGTTCTGCAGGAAATTTTTTATTTGCACCAACAAGGTTTACTCTTTCGAGAACTTCATTTACCCGGTCCATTTTTTTCTTCCGGGTTTCTTTCGTAAACATATCAAGCGGGAAAATGATATTTTCTTCCACCGTCATACTGCTGAAAAGCGCTGATCCCTGGAACAGCATGCCGATCTGCTTGCGGATTTCTTTTTTCTGATCTGTGTTCATCTGGGTGAAGTTCTGGCCATCATAAAAGATGTCACCGGAATCAGGACGAAAAAGTCCAACGAGACATTTCACGAAAACGGTTTTACCACTTCCGCTGGAACCGATGATCAGGTTACATTTCCCAGGCTGCATCTGTGCACTTACGCCATTTAAAACCGATTTGCCGGCAAATCCCTTTCTTAGTTCTTTTACTTCAATCATATTCTAAATTTCGTACGTGTAACCAGAAAAACAAAAAGTGTAATTACCCACAAGAAAAGAAAAACTTCCTTGATATAAAAGAACGCATTGCTATGCGGCTCGTCATCAAGTATATCAAACCACGAAACAGGCAAAAGATATCTTTTGATTTTCATTGAGGGTGAATATACTTTTGAATTGTTCAGCCGGTGGTAATAAAAAAGGGGGTAGGTTGGTTTGTAATATTTGCGAATGGCTGTAGCACCCGTATCTACGTTTGCAATGGACAGCGATGTATCCTGATCGCTGTATGATACCATTGGTGTTTTATTTCTTAATCCTTCGCGGAAGTCTTCAATGTTCAGAAAATTTCCCGTGCTGTCGCGCATCAGGAAAAGATGGTGGGTGATATCCGACATTACCCATTGCCCTGTTTCTCCGAGATAACATTCATTCAATACATGGCGGTCTCCCGGTCGCATGATCTCTACATTTCGTGTTATGATTCCCTGTGACCAGCAGAACCAGGAAAACATGGAAGCATAATTTCCACACCACAACTGAAGTGAATCTGAAGCCGACAACATCTTATACTGTTCCATAGGAGATGCCTCATTCAATGCTGATGGAGGTGTTCCCGCCTGTTTGTAAAATCTTTGGTAGATAAACCGACCAATGGCCAGCACTTTTTTCGAAGTGGACTGTTCGTCTCCGATCACTGAATCTGTTAGGTGTTTGGCTTCATCGAGTTCTGTTGCGGGGTAATCATCCCGGAATGTTTGCCATGTGTTCATACATTCCTGTCCGCATGTTGAATACAGACCAGATTTTGTGGCATATGGCATGAATTGAAACTGGTCCCTGAAAATATAAATCAGAAGGTTGGTGGCCGTAAGGAACGAAAGCAAAATATGAATGGGTGTAATCTGCCTCATACTACAAAAGAATGGCCGCCAGAATGTAATCAGCAAACAGAATGGCAACACAACTCACCACAACAGATCTTGTACTGGCTCGCCCGATTTCCAGGGCACCTCCTTTTACGTGGTAACCATAATATGCGGGTATGCTCGACAGAAGAAATGCGAATGTGTATGCTTTGGCCATTGCAAAAAATACATTATAGGGTGTAAAGCCGGTTAGTAAGCCTTTATGATATTCTGTACCGGAAAGAATTCCTGAAAACGATCCTGCTATCTCTCCTCCCCATATACCCAGCATGGCTGCTATGATAATCAGCATGGGAATGACAATCAGTGAAGCCACAACTTTGGGAAGTACCAGGTATGCCTTTGTATTGATACCCATAATTTCAAGGGCATCGATCTGTTCGGAAACGCGCATGTTTCCCAATTCGCCGGCAATCTTGCTACCGATTACACCTGCGAGCACAATTGAAACCAGTGTTGGAGCAAATTCAAGAATCACCGTATCTCTAACCACCTGTGCAATGGTATATTTGGGAATGAACGCACTTGTGAGCTGGTAGGCTGTCTGCACTGTAGACACCGCACCCATAAAAAAAGAAATGATCGCTACAATTCCCAGCGACCCAATACCAATCTCACTGCACTGGTGCATGAATTCCTTCCAGTACATTTTCAGGTTCTCCGGCCTGGAAAACATGCCCTTGATCATGAGAAGATATTTTCCTAATTCGCTGAATAGTGTCATAAGGAAATCGTGAAACGTGAAACGTCAAACGTGAAAGGTTGGCAATCACTTGGTTTGACTATAATTCTATTAATTTTTTATCATTTTACAAAGCATACTGTAACTGCGTTGAATATAATTTGCAAGATTTTTCAAATCAAGATTCTTACAATATCCCAAATCATCCGCTATATCAAATGCGGCATCAACCTCTGTAACTGATGCTCTTGATATTTCAAAAAATCTTTTTCTTTCATTTATTGATTTTCTTCCACAACCCTCTGAAACATTCAGATATACAGATATAGATGCTCTCCTTATCTGTGAATTTAATATAAACCGTTCTTCTGATGGAAAACATCTGGTTATACTATAACATTCTCCTACAAGGGCCCTTGATATTTTAATTATATCAAGTTCATGATGATTTGCTTTTAAAAACATTTTATTTTAAAACTATCATCAACTTGAATTAAATCACGGTGAAATTCCCCTTTTTAATCTGTGAAATTTCTCAATTGTTGTTGAAAAGTCTATCTAAATAGCAATGACTACAACATTTCACCTTTCACGTTTCACGTTTCACGTTTCACGTTTCACGATTCCCGACTTCTCTTCAGCCTCTTCCACCATGGGCTTCGCCGCACAGCTTCTTCGGCTGATTCCTTGCTTTTTATCTGTGCGTCGATGATGGCAATGGTGGCCATGTTCACAATATTGCGAACAGAACTTCCCAGCTGCAAAATATGAACTGGTTTCTTTAATCCCAAGAGAATCGGGCCAATTGCATCTGCAGCCTCCAGTTCTTTCAGAAGATTGTAGGCAATATTTCCGGAAGCGAGGTTGGGAAATATTAAAGTATTGACATCTTTGTCTACCAGCTCGCTGAACGGATAATTTTCCTTCAGTAATTCATTATTGAAAGCCACACTTGCCTGCATTTCACCATCCACAATCAGGCTGGGCATCTGTGTCTTCACAATTTTTCTTGCTTCAGCAACCAGTCGTGCTTCCGGAGAATTACTGCTGCCGAAAGTGGAATAACTGAGCATCGCAATGCGTGGAATAATATTAAAGTGTCTTACTTCTTTGGCAACCAGCAGCGTTATTTCTGCAAGTTCCTGTGCCGTAGGCTGAAAATTTACCGTTGTATCAGCCAGGAACAAAGGGCCTTTTTTTGTGAGCATCAGGTACATCCCTGCGATTCTTTGCGTTCCCTCCTCAAGCCCGATACAGTGAAGTGCCGGCCGGATGGTATCCGGATAATTCTTTGAAAGTCCTGATATCATTGCATCCGCATCCCCTGTTTCCACCATCATGCAACCAAAATA
>JBJMLW010000367.1:0-2667 GCA_045805105.1 Flavisolibacter sp.
GATTTATTAAGCGAGACTATTAACCAAAACATAAAAGCTTACGCCCCAGAATGTGAGGAATAACAGGATCATAAAGATCGTTGTGCTTATATTAAACTTATCATGGGTTTGGTCTGCCACCAGTAATCTTTGCAACACTTGTTTCATACAATCGGTTTAATACCAGATATATTGAGAATAGTGTGCCATAAAGTTTATTTTGAAAAAGAATTTTAAAATTCCACGGCATTTCACCAGGATGAGGAACAGCCGCCACAAAGCTCAGCCTGAACTATTATAAACTCGGTGAAAAAATCATTTTTAAGGAAGTTTAGTGATCAAAATGAATCAAAACTGTGGCTGATAACCCACAATTCAACAGGTATTTTTGCCGGGGCCGGAAATCAACCAGCTACTTATTTAAGGATCACATTTCCGGTTATTTTTGATCATGTATTCAAAGCAGGAAGCTTCCAGGATGAGGCAGGAGTTCTGGTTAATATTCGGGCAATACATGCTGCCTGTTCAGTCTGCAGATGGATCCAAAGTGAACTGGGTAAATTATAAAACCGGTATAAAGGATGTTTTGTTCAGAATGTCTGCCGATAACCAGCAGGCAAGAATCAGCATCGACATGGTTCATAGTGATGAAGGGGTACGCCAGTTATTTTATCAGCAGTTTCTGCAATTAAAGGAAATCTTTCATAACATTCTTCAAGAAGAGTGGAATTGGGAACTTCAGGCTAATGATGATTCAGGTAAAGCTATATCGAGGATAAGCATAAAAATGGAAGAAGTAAGTGTATTCAGAAAAGATGACTGGCCCCGGATCATTTCTTTTCTTAAACCGCGGATCATATTACTGGATGAATTCTGGAGTTCCGTGAATCATGTATTTGACGGATTGAAATAAGATTAACGCCACTTATTCTTTCGTTTGTTCCATGTAGTAAGTCCTACTTTGAATTGAACGGGATTGGCAAACTGGTTCGCAACTGATCCTACTACATATACACCGACTTTGAATTTTGTAAGCGGATTAAATGGCCATTTGAAAACTCTTTCAATTCCACCAAATATTTCTGCGTATTTAAGATCACGTTCAGGAGCATATAAAAATCCGCCACCTGCAATTTCCCGCAGTTGCAGTTTTTTCAGTAATGGAATTTTATTCATCAAGGCTCCGTTGAATTCATGAAGCAGATGTGCCTGGTAAAAACGGTCGAAAACAGGGAACGTTGAATCCAGCATCTGGAATGCTTCATCAGGGTTCATAAATAAAAACGGATCACCACGTCGCATGTATGTATAATCAAGCGGTTTCAGTACTCTTTTATTAAGAAAGTCTCCTGTTTTAAGGTTGTAATGTAGATTTCCAAGAATTCCCATGTTCACCACCTGTTCCAGACCAACTTCGAGGTAATCAAAATCAACCTGGCTGGTGAAAACTGTAGGATAACCTTTTTTCCACGTTGCATACAGGGTAGGCCACTTGGATCCAAGAATGATCTTTTCTTTTGGTTCCCTGATGTACCGTTGCTTTGGTGTGTATTTCAAAGTAACCTTACTATATACTGCATTAAAAGGATCAAATGGAACAGGCTCGTTGTTTACAAATGTATTCCCGAAAATGCTCTTGATGATCTTTGAATTATAAAGTGTATCTGCTCTCGGATTTGTTTTATATCCAACAAGGGACCTTCTTAAAACCATGTCGGCTTCTGTGTAAAGGGAAAGACCATTGAACAATTCCAAACCATGACCTGCAGCAAGAAAATTATTCAGGAAGTAACTGCTTCTTTTCACCTGGTTGATCCAGGCATCGCCTTCATAAATTTTATCGAAATCGCGGTTTGCCTCGAACATGTAAAATCCACGGCTAAAAGGATTATACATTCTTTTCAACTGAATACTTCCATTGATGTCGCTGTTCCTGATACCATAACTAATATCGGCGAAGATGGTTATATCCTTCCTGGAACCATAGCGTTTGAAATAATATACAGATGGATGAATTCGGGCGCCGCCAAACTGTAAGGGTTCGAAAATGGAAATGAGCGGGGGTAAAACCCAAGTTCTTTCCTTGTGATGGTTATGAAATGTTTGTCCGAGAAAACCAACTTTCTTCCAGGTAACCTGGTTGGTTTCCCTGTCCATTGAATCCATGTACCATTTTGTTTGAGAAAGCTTATAAACACTATCCCTGTACCTGACAAAACGGATTTCCTTATCAGTAAGGGGTTCCATACGCACTGTTTGCCAGAAACTGGAATCTTTTTCATAAGCCGTTTGTGCGGTTGCGCTCACTTCTGATCCGAAATAATTTTTTCCAAACTGTTTATTCAGTTCGTAATTGGAGTATACTACGAGTGTTTGACCGGAAAGTTTTTTCTTCTCTGATTTTGAATAATAATTGAATTGCTGTCTTTTCAGCATCCAAGCTTTATTGTTTACAAATTCATACTGCTGATCAACTTCAAAAAAATCATACTCTGGAAGGTGATAAGCCGGGAAACTGAATCTGGTATGAAGGATGGCAAACGTGCTGTCTTCAATTGTGATTTCACCTTCAACAGTTGCATTACTCAATTGCCTTGGCTTTACTGAAATGGTGAAAATCCTGTGTCCGTCGCGACGTTCTGTTTTAATGGTTTTAAATTTATAAGCGAGCAATCCGCTATAACTTAC
>JBJMLW010000368.1:0-2102 GCA_045805105.1 Flavisolibacter sp.
GGATATGATCTGTATGAAAGAAAAAATTTTATTCTTCCTTTAAACCGACCCTATAGTGTATTACAGGAAAGTTATAATGAAAATACGAGGCGCAATATCAGAAAGGCACAGCATAACGGTTGTGAAAAATCTTCAGTTGTTTCCATCAACGATGTAATTGAACTGGCAGGCGGCATCGAAAGGCCAGGTTCCATGCGAGATATGGAACATTTCAGGAATCTTTACCACTTTCTGGAAAAGAAAAACATGGCATCCGTGTACGGCATTCATTCTGCTTCAAATGAATTAATCGCCTGCTGTGCTTTTCTTTTTTCACATAACAGGGCTTATTATGTTCTTGTGGGTAATCATCCGAACGGAAGAATCTCTGGTGCTTCACACGCGCTGATTGACACGTTTATAAAAGAACATGCAGGTACGGATCTTACACTCGATTTCGAAGGCAGCGATATTGCCGGTATAGCACAGTTTTATAAAAGCTTTGGCGGACTAGAAGAAAAGTATGCGGCAATAAAAAGAAATAAATTGCCTTGGTATGTAAGGTGGATGAAGTAGACCATGGACGATAGACCAATGGAAATTTGAAACCAAAAAGCCCGTCTCTCGTCTATGGTCTATGGTCCATGGTCAATTCTCACACATTCTGACTTTCTTCCAGCACTGCCTGTGCAATCAGGAGGTCAACGGGGCGTGTGATCTTGATATTATCTTCTTCACCTTCTACGAGTGAAATCTTAAGACCAAATGATTCAACAACTGTAGCTTCATCTGTAAATCTTTCCTTGTAATCGATTTCGAAGGCCGGTAATAGAATCTTACTATGAAAGGTTTGGGGTGTTTGCACCATCACCACCTTATTCCTGTCCATTACCTCATTATCATTTTCTTCTTCATTCAGGAAACGTATACTGTCTTTTGAACGCACAACAGGAACAGCACTACCCATTTTCAGTGTATGCTCATAGCAAAGCTGGATCAGGTCTGTGGTAACCAGGCAGCGAACTGCATCATGCACAAAAATTATTGATTCATCATCTACAAGTTTAAGTCCGTTCTGAACAGAATGAAATCTTGTTTCACCACCGAATGTTACCTGGATACGGCTGTAATCAAAATAGGCGTCAATGATTTCTTTGCCCATGTCGGAAAATTCTTCCGGCAGAACAAGTATGATCTGCATATCCTCATAAGCTTCCAGGAAGGCCTTAAGTGTATAATACAAAACCGGTTTGTCGTGTAATAACAGGAATTGTTTGGGTATCGCATGGCCCATTCTTTTACCTGTTCCGCCTGCAACGATGATGGCAAATTTTTTCATTCCTGGTATACTTCGATAACCAGCAAATTTGCACCTTTTTTCCTGACGAAAATGGCCATTTCGGCGAAGTCACTTTTTTTCGTGACATACATAAAAAAATCAGAATGTGTTTACGAAAGCAGGAGCTCACATTCATGAAGGAGCCTGTTTCTCTCAATGGCTGCAGTTCCAACCTCTTCGCAAACAAGGCCACCCGCAATGTTTGCGATTTCCGCCATCAGGTAAACATTCTGTGTTGCTGCATAAACCAGCGCTGCTACAGCTATTACGGTATCACCTGCTCCGGATACGTCGGCAATATTCCGAAGATGTGATGGTATGATCGCAGACTTATTGTCTTCCTGGTAAAAAACTCCTTTCTCGGAAAGTGTAATAAATGAGATCCTGTGATGAAGCAGATTAAATAATTCAGCATGGATATTCCGAAGCAGATCAAGGTTAGCGGTAGTAAATAAAATATTCAACGCGTCCTTAACTTCTTTAAGGTTCGGTTTGAAAATGTCTACGCCCCTGTATTCAAAAAAGTTTTTTCTCTTAGGATCTACGGCTGTCAGAACACCTGCTTTTTTACAAACAGAAATAACCACACGGATTACAGCTTCGGTTAGCACACCTTTGTTGTAATCTTCAAGTATAACAATGTCAGGCTTTTCGTTTTTGATAAATGATTCAAATAGTTCTACCAGTTTTTCCTGGTCGGTTCCTTCAAGGTCATGTGTTATTTCCGAATCAAGGCGCATCATCTGCTGATTGCGGCTGATGACACGCGTTTTGTTTGTTGTGA
>JBJMLW010000369.1:0-2940 GCA_045805105.1 Flavisolibacter sp.
ATTTCTGGTCCTGTTCCAAAAGGCGACGATCAGCAATATCATATTTTGAAGCCCCGGGTGCAAAGTCTTGTTGAGGCACAGGAAAGACTCGTTCGCGGATTTCTGAATGAAGCAAAAAAGAAATTTGCAGAAGGCGACGATGATCCAAAAAGCGGCGGACTTTTATTATTCAGGGCTTACCGTGGTCTTCCAAAATATGGACCACTGATCAAATTCCTGAGCGAACCAGGTATCAAGGTGAAGCTGCAGAAATCAGAAAATTATTACCTGGCCGACCAGCAGCGCCATATGCACATTGTTGATGAAGAGCTGCTGTTCCAGATCGATGAAAAAAATAAATCCGTTGACCTTACAGATAAAGGATTAACGATGATCACCAGGGCAGGTGAAGATCCTGATTTCTTCATCATCCCTGATATCGGCGTTAAGCTGAATGATATTGAAGAAAGCACCGCGCCTGCTGAAGAAAAAATGCACCAGAAGGAAGCATTACTGAATGATTACTCACAAAAAGCCGACAGGATCCATTCTGTTCAGCAATTGCTGAAATCATATACACTCTTTGATAAGGATGTGGAATATGTTGTAATGGATGGCCAGGTAAAGATCGTTGATGAACAAACCGGTCGTATTCTTGATGGTCGTCGTTATAGTGATGGACTTCACCAGGCAATTGAAGCAAAGGAAAATGTAAAGATTGAAGCGGCAACACAAACATATGCTACTGTAACACTGCAGAATTATTTCAGGATGTATCACAAGCTTGCGGGGATGACAGGTACAGCAGAAACAGAAGCAGCAGAATTGTGGAGCATCTACAAACTGGATGTCGTTGCCATTCCGACGAATGTTCCAATGACCCGTAAAGACCAGCAGGACCTGGTATATAAAACACGGAAAGAAAAATTTGGTGCTGTGATCGATGAGATCGACGCATTACGAAATGCAGGAAGGCCGGTTCTGGTTGGTACAACTTCAGTTGAAGTAAGCGAATTATTAAGCCGGATGCTTTCAGGAAAAAAGATTCCTCATAATGTTCTTAATGCAAAACAACACGCACGTGAAGCGCAGGTAGTGGCAGAAGCCGGACTTGCAGGTGCTATTACAATTGCTACCAATATGGCCGGTCGTGGTACGGATATAAAGCTAGGTCCTGGTGTTAAAGAAGCAGGTGGATTGGCAATTATTGGTACCGAAAGGCATGAATCCCGTCGCGTAGACCGGCAGTTGCGTGGGCGTGCAGGGAGACAGGGTGATCCGGGAACCTCTCAATTTTATGTTTCACTGGAGGATGACCTGATGCGCATGTTTGGAAGTGAACGAATTGCAGGTCTCATGGATCGCTTTGGATACAAGGAAGGTGAAGTGATCCAGCACAGAATGATCACAAAATCAATTGAGCGAGCACAGAAAAAAGTTGAAGAAAATAACTTTGGGATCCGGAAAAGACTGCTTGAATATGATGACGTAATGAACAAGCAGCGGAATGCGGTTTATGACAGGAGAAACCACGCCCTATTTGGAGAAAGGCTCGCGCTTGATATTGATAATGCATTTTCTGTAACGGCTGAAGAACTGATCTCTTCACACAGGGAGCAGGAAGACTATGAAGGATTCAGGCTGGCATGCATTGTAACATTCGGACTTGATACAAAAATTGATAGTGAAAGTTTCAAGAGAGAAAATATCAATTCACTTGCCGACCAGTTATATACTGAGGCCATTGAACATTACCAGCAACATAAAGAAACTTTAAGGAAAGCAGCTGTTCCTGTTTTCAGAAATATCCGCCAGACACAGGGTAACCATATTGAAAATGTGGTAGTCCCATTCAGCGATGGGAAAAAAGGAATTAATGTCCTTACCAACCTTGATCGTACCGTAAGGAGTGAAGGACAGGAATTGAGCAATGCGATGGAAAGAAACATCACCCTTGCAATTATTGATGATGCATGGAAAGAACACCTGCGTGCAATGGATGATCTGAAACAAAGTGTACAAACGGTTTACCTTGAGCAGAAAGATCCGCTGGTAATTTATAAAGTTGAGGCTTATACTTTATTCAAAAGAATGAGCAGTGAAGTAAACCGTGAAATCGTTTCTTTCCTTTGTCATGCACAATTGCCAATGCAACAGGAACCTGATGGACCGAGCCAGCGTGGTGTAGGCGGACCTAAACAACCAGTTTTACGCGAAGGCCGTCAGGAAAAAACGGATATGAGTAAAATGCGTGCAAACAAACAGGAGATTGATGCAGCCGGACAGGATTATGCCGCAAATGAAAAAGACTATTACGATCCTTCAGGTGGAACTGCTGTGAAACAGGAACCAGTAAAGGTTGGTCCCAAGATCGGAAGAAACGATCCATGTCCTTGCGGAAGTGGAAAGAAGTATAAGAATTGTCATGGGAAGGAAGCGTGAGGAAGAATAAGCTGCAAGCTAAGCAGCTAGCGGCGAGACCGAAATAAGTAAAACCCTTCGAAGTCGAAGGGTTTTACTTATTAGATAACTATCAACAAGTACATTTCTTAATTCGTAAAATGCAGATGTAAAAGTCAATAAATTATGTTTATTTTCTTTTGAATTGGCGGTCTTTTACCCATTGTTTTGCCTATTTGGAAAAGTACTTTTATGAAAGTTTATCGGTTACCATTAGACTAATCCGGTTAGCAACCGGGATACATCAAAAGAATAACGCGTTTATTGATGTGAAGTAAGTGCAGTGTTACTGAATAAAAACACGTGACAATAAGTTATCCTTTTGATTAAAACCATGGTGGCGGCGGAGGGGGAGGGAGGGCCCGAAAGGGCTGTCACAGAAAAAATTAATTTTCATTGTTGACAATTTTCAACTTGCATCTTTTTTGCCATTTCATTCCCATTCTGTACTCCCTGATATAGATATTTACAACTAAGTCTTTACTTCCCGAATGAATATAA
>JBJMLW010000370.1:0-2624 GCA_045805105.1 Flavisolibacter sp.
GGGCAATGCCTTTCCATACACCAGGTAATCATAAAGCTGGTCGGGCAGCACTGTGTGATAACCGCTATCAGCCAGAGCCTTCATGTGATTTTTAAATGTCTGGTAGGTAACCGTATATCCAATTGAATTTTTCGGAAGCACTGGTACATCTTTAATATGATGATAACAAAGGACTGGAACCTGTTTACGGGACATGATAGTGGCCGCATCAGCAGGTGTAGTGGATCCCGGAGTTTCACTCATTTCTGAATGATTTGTGGAAGTGCTATCCGGAAGTTTGTTATTTGTAACGGCGGCAGTCTGGTTGTTACATCCTGTTATTACGAGGAGTAGGAGTGATACGATAATAAGGTTTTTCATATTTGCTTTAATAATGCAAATGTGTAATGAGTAAAATCAATTTGGAAATTTTTTTTCAGAAACTATGTTAATGATTTCAGAAGTTATCAAATGATGACCGGTAATATCACTTCTTCATTGTTTTTAATAATTCCCCGAGTTCGTCAACAAAGACAGATTGTGCCGGATTAACTTTTTGTTTTGCCTCTTCACAACCAAACCAGGCAGCCTTGTCTACTTCCGGGCAGGTAATCCATCGGCCTGATTTGTATGGCCATTCCAAACGGATTGTATTGGAAATAATATTTGAAGCATCCGGATTTGCTTCTATTGCCCAGGCCATAACCAATTTGCCTGATTTAAGTTTTACAGGTTTCAGTTCTATGAATTCTCCTTTGACCTTCTGACCGGTTTCTTCTTCAAATTCTCTTTGGGCTGCTGACAAAGGATTTTCACCTTCACTCAATTCTCCTTTCGGCAGCGACCATGCACCGTTTTCTTTATTCTTCCAGAATGGTCCGCCCGGATGTACCAGGAAGACTTCAAAACCGGCTTTCGTTTGCCGGAATGCCAGGATGCCCGCGCTTATCCTCATAAAGAAGCTTTTTTTTGCCTGATAATAAATAAAAGATACTTACCAGGGCGCACCCCAGCCAGAACAGGTAGACACCAATATGAAAACGATCTTTCAGCCAGCGGTGTGTTCTCTCTGAATGGAAATCATTATAACTTATAATGAAACCGGCAATAGCAAGAAGAAGAAAAAGTGCCTGCAACAGGATAGCCCGGCCTTTTCTTAATTTATATTGAATCATACCCTGGATAAGCAGCAGCAGGAAAAGTACAATGAAAACACTAAGGGCACCTTTCCACCAGGTAGCAAGGAAATGATATTCCTTGTAAAAAATATCCATTCCTACCCGGCCAATGAGTGATGGCATGGACATAAGGTATCCTGAAAAGGCAGAAATAAGCAAAAGCATCAAAAGGAGGATAAGATATTTGCCGGTTTCAGGCGGGGATGGCTTATCCTTTAAAGGATCATTGATCATTTTTTTCCTGTTCTATTGGCTGATCACTTTCCCGGGATGGATCACCATCAACCTTGTTTTTACCTTTCTGTGTTTCCCAACTGACATTTTCAGTTGATTGTGCTGGTTCTTCACCCGGTGCTTTATCAATGCCTTGCATGCCCACACCTTTGCCGGTATTCATTTCCCTCTGGTTATTATTTTGATCTTTTCGCATGGCTAATCTTTCTTCCAGAGTTGTAACAATCATGCCACCGGTAATTGGTATTCATGGCATTTTTTTTATAATCTATTCAATAAACTTATGGAATTCATGAACGGATGGTGGGGGATCAACGAAAACATAACACCATTGGAAATAGCTGCCCGCTCTGCAGTGATGTTTGTAGTTGCCCTTCTGCTTATCAGAATGTCAGGTATGCGTCCTTTTGGAAAGGGAGAAAATTTCGACAAGATCATTACTTTCCTGATCGGAGCCATTTTAAGTAGGGGTGTTGTTGGCGCCACCCCTTTTTTTTCAACAATATTTTCAATGATAGTGATACTGGCGATTCACAGGATCCTTTCAGCACTTTCCCTTTATAGCAAATGGTTCGGAGAAAAGGTAAAAGGCAAGAATACGATCCTTTACATAAATGGACGGTTTGTAATTGAAAATTTGCACAATACCCGCATTACCCATGAAGATATTATGGAGGAGTTGCGTATGCAATGTCAGACAGATACACTCGAAAGCATTGATAAAGTCCTTATTGAACGGACCGGGCAGATCAGTTTTGTAAAAAAAGAAGGATAATACCTACTGTAAAAGTGGTTTTCTGAAATAGAAACTTCAATACATTTCCTGCATCTATCCCAGTAGCCAATTAGGTCTGGAACAGGTAATAGGGGCAGTGTTATTGAATTTCTTCTTCAATAAGATCATTCAGCCTTTGTTCATGTTCAGAGATCCATGAAGGCAGATGTTGTTCAACAATTCTCCACTGGTCGCGGTCGTGCTTCTGCATTTTAAAAATGATGCGGTTTCCCCTGTCATCGGGAACATCCACATGAAACATTTCATTTTCATTACCAGGGAGCTTACGGAAGTTGAATTCTCTTAACCTGTCGTATGTTTTTACGAGCTTGGTAAAGTGGATGTTTTTGGCAAATGTAAAATTCATAGTGTCGAGTTTGTTGCTTGTCTGCAATCGCCATGCGTCGTTTGCATAAGGAAAAGCTAATATTCAGTAAGAAAATTTTGTACCAGTAAAC
>JBJMLW010000371.1:0-4169 GCA_045805105.1 Flavisolibacter sp.
AGTCATTCTTACCCGGAATTCTTTTCGCCATTTTCCAGCGACTATGTAATTCGTGTTGTTGTTTATTCAGGAGACAGCTGTTCACACACATCATCATCCACAGTAACGGTAAAAGCTACTCCACAAATTTCAGCTTCTCCACTTCCTGGTGTATGCGCTGATGCGCCATCATTTCAGATAATAAATAATATCTCTAACAATTTACCAGGATCAGGCATTTATTCCGGTACCGGTATTTCTGCAGCAGGAGTTTTCAATCCAAAGGTAACTGGTGCAGGAACATTTAATATCCGTTACACTTTTACCGGTACAAATGGTTGCGTAAGTTCCAATGATGAATCTATCACAGTTTTTCCGGTTCCTTCTGTAAACGCAGGCCCTGATCGTTTTATCCTGGAAGGTGGTAATGTCATTCTTCTGGCCACAGCCAATGGAAACGGATTGTCTTATTTGTGGAATCCACCAATATATCTCAATCAGAATAATATTCTTCAGCCAATAGCAACACCTTTAGATGATATTACATATACGTTGAAAGTTATTTCATCCGAGGGTTGTATGGCGACTGATGAAACATTTATTAAAGTATTGAAGACGCCAGGGATACCTAATACATTTTCTCCAAATGGTGATGGTATTCACGACAAATGGGAAATTAAATATTTGGAAAGTTATCCTGGAGCAACTGTTGAAATTTACAATCGTTATGGTCAGCTAATCTTCCAATCTACCGGCTATTCAAAACCATGGGATGGAACCTTCCGGGGAAGCCCATTACCGGCGGGAACTTATTATTATATAATCAATCCGAAAAATGGGCGGAAGCAAATGGCCGGTTTTGTTGACATCATTCGATGATATGAAAAGTATATTATTTTTTATAGCATGGTTGACATTTTTAAATGCTGATGCACAGCAAAGGCCACACTATACACAGTATATTCTTAATAATTATATACTTAATCCTGCATTAAGCGGAATTGAAAATTATGCAGATTTAAAAATGAGTGCACGTGACCAATGGGTTGGCCTTGAAGGTGCACCCCGGACAGCATATTTAACCATACATATGCCATTAGGGAAAAAGGATTACAAAACATCAGCAACTTCTTTTTCCATGCCTGGTGAAAATCCACGGGGCAATGCGTATTGGCAGAATTATACAGCTTCCGAACCTCACCATGGAATAGGAGCAAGCATTATCAATGACAGAACGGGATTGTACAACCGGTTTTCTGCGACACTTTCGTATGCTTACCATATTGGTCTTGCTCCCCGAACCAACCTTTCGGCAGGATTTGCAGCAGGTATTCAGAAAATTGGTAGAGATGGATCAAAATCCACCTTTAATAATGGTGATCCTGCTGATCCTGCAATGGGTATGGATGGAGAAGTCTTCCGTTTGCGGCCGGATCTGTCGGCAGGGGTCTGGCTGTATTCAGCTAATTATTTTGCAGGAATCAGTGCACAGCAGATCATTCCCCAAAAAGTTGCTTTTCTGGATGACACATTGGGATTTAAAATTATTCCCCATCTTTTTGGTACAGCCGGATACAGGTTCCTGCTTACAGAAGATGTCAATATGATTCCGTCAGTGATGATTAAATACCTGGCTGTAACAGACCCCCAATTTGAATTGAATTTGAAATTACAATACAGAGATCTATTATGGATTGGTGGTAGTTACAGGCAGAAAGACGGGTATGCGGGTATGCTTGGTCTGAATGTTGGAAATACTTTCAATGTGGGTTATGCGTATGATGTTACCACTTCAAAACTAAGAACTGTGAGCAGGGGAACTCACGAAATCATAATCGGTTTTCTCATAGGCAACCGATATGAGGATACCTGTCCGAGAAATATCTGGTGATTAAAGTCGGACAATAATTTTTGGATTGCGGATAGCACGGATGGTATCTACTTTCTTACGTAACTCATCTCTTGATTTCCGGATCTCTATAAGAGAAATGTCAGGCATTGGCGTAATTACAGTAGTTGATTTATTACATGAAGCATCTGCATTTGCCTTATCAAGTTGTGCTAAAACGGCAGAATAGGATTTTTGCAGACTATCAAGTTTTATTGTAGTTAGTGCAGTAGAAATATTACTGTTTAGTTTAATCCAATCTATCTCATTATATTTTGACTTAAGGTTCTGTTCAATGTTCTGCCAGCTAACTGTTTTTTCCAGTGCTTTCATGTATTCCTGCTTTGCGATTGTTTTTTCCTGTTCATTCATTGCATCTCCAATGTAATTGTTCTCAACATCTTTCCACTGCAAAGAGCTTAGAACTTTCTTGGTTGCAGCAACAGTCGACTTCACTTTATCTTTTTCTTCTTTTGAAAGCGATGCGTCTACTTCATCAGCAGCAACATTAATTATCTGTTCGTTTATGCTGGGATCGTTAAATAATTCAGGATTGAATTGAACAGGTTTGTAGGAATAAGCTGTTGATTTATTTTTTTGTGTTGAAACATTTGCCGTCCATTTATCTTCCTGATTTTTTTGCTCAGGTAAAACAGAACCGGAACGTGAAGCATTTCCTGCATCAAACATAGCAAATGGGCTACTAATATTATCCTGGTAGGTAAATGAAAAATTAGTATCTCTTTTTTCCCTGATGATCAGTATTGAATTGAATATTACAATCAGGAAGAGTGCAGCAAGGATTCCTGCAAACTGGTTTCTTTTAAAACCTTTTTTCTTTTCCATACCTACTATTTTTTCAATACGGGTTAATAAGTAATTTGAGCCAGATGCTCCAAGAGCAAGAATTTGCTGGGTAACGGATAATTTTTCAAGAGCAAGAAGGGCAGAGGCGTATCCTACTTTATCATATCCAAACTGTAGAACCAACTGGTCGCAGCAGTTTTCCCTTTCCTCTTCAATGCTTTTCATGAACAGTTTTACAAACGGATTGAAATATAAAACAGTATTGATGACACTGATCATAAGGTTAACCAGGTAATCATACCGACGTATATGTGAAAGTTCGTGCAGCAGAATTGCTTCCACCTGTACTGTTGAAAGATGATTCATGGCAGCCACAGGCAGAAGTATGATGGGTTTTAAATACCCGATAGTTACCGGAGAATTTACAAGATCAGATAAATAAACACCAACTTTCTTCCGGATGCCCATCAGTCCTGAAATATTTTGAACAAAAAGCCTGTGATTCAGATTCGCTTTGCGCAATCCATATTTTTTAATTCTCTGTACAAACTGCCAGTTGCGGAATAACCTGTAAGAAGGAAAACACAAAAGTGCCAGGTAACTTACAGAAGCAGATATCAATGCAACATTTAAAAAGGTATTGTTTTCTTCAATGCTTTGATTGAAGAATGAAAGAACAGAAATAGAACTGCTCTGAAAGAAATAAATGAATGTAATGACAAACCATACAAATCCGGAAAACATAGCAGCAACTGAAAGCTGGTATTTCCTGAATGAAGGAAGTTTAAACAAATGATTTATCAGGCAGAATATGCACCATAGCAATGCAATCTGCCAGAAGCTGTTAAGTGTAGCCCAACCTAAAGATTGAAGGAAGTGCGATTGGCTCCAGTTGGCCATGTTACTGTTTTTTCAGGTTGTCAATAAGAGTTTGTATTTTCTGCAACTCCTCTGCGGAAACTTTCTGGTCGCCGCTTCCTAACGCCTGCAAAACTAATTGTGTTGATGATCCGCCAAATAATGAATCAATCATTTTATCCAAAAGATGTTTCTGGGTTTTTTCCTTGTTCACAGCAGGCTGGTAGATATGTGTCCTCATAGACTCATCTCTTTTCACCAGGCCTTTGTCATGCATAATCTGCATCAGCTTTAACGTAGTTGTATAGCCAACATCTTTTGAACGCGCAAGTACTTCGTGTACCTCACGAACTGTGGCCGTATCCTTTTGCCAAAGGATATTGAGAATTTCTAATTCACTCTCAGTGGGTTTTACGTATTTCGCAGCCATGTTAAATGTTTTCATACCGAATATACGACCATTTTCGTATTGACAAAATCCTGGTATTATATTTAATATTTATTAACACTATTTAACGATGAACGGCAGAAAAAGTTACTGGATGAAATAAAAATATGATAAGTGGTGACGGATTTTTACATAAAACTATTTAAAAAGACATGAGTTGATTGGTTGCTTTCGGGCTAAATCATTTCA
>JBJMLW010000372.1:0-4518 GCA_045805105.1 Flavisolibacter sp.
AGGGATAAGGAAAAGTAAAAAGTAAAAAGTAAAAAGTAAAAAGGTATTCAGGATAGAATCCGTTTCGGTTTGCCACCGGCAAATCTGGTTTATGAAATGAATTATTGTAAATTTTTGCCACTGGCAAATACCAAGGTAAAATAGAACAGGTCACTGTTGATACACATCATTTCAACGGCAATTATCCGGACAGCTGCATGATTGAAGGATGTTATATCAGCATACAGGAGGAATATAAACTTCCAACATCTGAAATAAAATGGACAGAAATTTTACCGCAATCAAAGCTGGGACCTGATCAGAAGCATTCGTTCAAAAAAGAAATCAAATCACACGGACCGTTTACTCATGTGAAGCTTACGATATTTCCGGATGGAGGAATTAGCAGGATGAGGGTGTGGGGAAGGGTAGGGATAAGGAAAAGTAAAAAGTAAAAAGTAAAAAGTAAAAAGGTATTCAGGATAGAATCCGTTTCGGTTTGCCACCGGCAAATCTGGTTTATGAAATGAATTATTGTAAATTTTTGCCACTGGCAAATACCAAGGTAAAATAGAATAATGAACCAGGAACGATAGAATAATGAACAATGAACGGAACAATGAACAAGCCCGCCTGGATGACCCGGTCGGATGGGGAACAATAGAACAAGGAACAATAGAACAAGGGATTATGATTTACGGGATAAATTCAAAATGGAACCAAATGTTCCCCTCTCTTTTGGAGAGGGGGAAGGGGGGTGAGGTCTCTGATTAGCAATAGTATGATGTATTATCCAAATGAATATCGGACCTCAGATTTTTACTTTTGACTTTTGATTTTTGATTTATTATGACGATCGCAGAATTTGACCACATGGATATAGAAGAGAAAAAAGCGCTGCTGCGGCAGTGTTGCGGTTCTGCTGCATGGGTAGAAAAAATGGTTTCCATGCCTGCAGTAGAAGATCTTGTTGATCTTTTCGAAGATGCGGAAGAAGTATGGTACGACTGTTCCATTGATGATTGGAAAGAGGCTTTCAGGCATCATCCTAAAATCGGTGATCTTGATTCGCTTCGAAAGAAGTTTTCAACTGATCGCTTTGCAGGTGATGAGCAGACAGGTGTTAAAGGTGCTGCTGATGATGTTTTGAAAAAACTGGCAGAAGGCAATGCTGCATATGAAAAAAAGTTTGGCTTTATTTTTATTGTCTGTGCCACAGGAAAGTCGGCAGAAGATATGCTTGCCGATTTACAGGAAAGATTGAGGAATCAACCCAAAGATGAGATCCTGAATGCCATGGAAGAACAGAACAAGATTACCAGGATCCGCCTTGAAAAATTATTTGAATCATGAGTCAGCTGACGACACATATTCTTGATACATCAAAAGGGAAACCTGCTGTGGGTGTGATGGTTATTTTGTACCAGGATCAAAAAGATACATGGTTGGAAGTTTCACGGAGAAGGACCAACAACGACGGAAGGATAGCTGATCTTTTACAGAAAAATGTCGTTTTAGAAAGTGGCGTTTATAAACTGCGTTTTGAAACCAAACAATATTTCGACAGCAATGGAGGAATAAAAACATTTTTTCCTTTTGTTGAAATCATTTTCGATATACAGGACAATGAACATTATCACGTACCACTTTTATTGAACCCTTTTGGATATTCTACTTACAGGGGATCTTAACGTACCCAATAAAATCTTTACCATGAATTTGTCTTTACAGGAGAACGAAAAGAAAGAAATACTTGATGATTTAAAAAAAGCAAACCTCAAATTTCAAAATGTATATCCCGGCGACCGCCCGGATCGTCAGCCGGTACATACCGTATATGGTGGTGCCAATCTTTTCAAATCCGATACATGTATTAAAATGGGTGCTGCTGCATTGGAAAGTCTGCAAGCCTATGCACCTAATTTTGCAGTTCTTGCGAATGTTTTGCAACTTGAGGGATGCGAACACCTGCCCGATTTGGAAAAAGATATCCGGGAGCTTTCACAAAAACTTGAACGCCTCAGTGAATCCAAAAGAAAAAAGGAAAATGGATGGTTACCATGGTCTGTGTACAATAAAATGATCCATAAACTTCAAACCGAACCTGTTGAAGATTTCAGGATCGACTTTGAAGATGGTTTTGGTAATCGTCCCGATGATGAGGAAGATGCCACAGCCGTATCAGCTGCAGAGGAACTGGCAAAGGCCATGAAAAATAAAACCATATCTCCCTTTATTGGTATCCGCATCAAACCTTTCACAGAAGATCTTAAAAACAGGGGCATCCGCACACTCGATATTTTTGTTACAACACTTTTGAAAAATTCTGGTGGTAAACTACCCGACAATTTTGTGGTGATGCTACCAAAGGTTACCATCCCCGAACAGATGACAGCAATGGTGCGTTTGTTTCAATTGATAGAAAAAGCAAATGGACTGAAACCTGGAACACTCAAAATGGAAACCATGGTGGAAGCCACGCAGATCGTAATGGATGAAGAAGGAAGAAATCCATTGATGCGGATTATCAGGGCATCGGAAGGACGTTGCATTGCTGCGCACTTCGGCACATATGATTATACTGCATCATGTGGCATCACGGCAAAATACCAGACAATGGATCACCCCGTATGTGACTTTGCGCATCATATGACGAAAGTTGCGTTGGGCGGTACCGGTATTTTTATTTCTGATGGCGCTACTAATGTTATGCCCATTGGTCCTCATAGGGCGGATGATCTTTCCTTCGAACACCAGGAAGAAAACCGCGAGGTGGTTCACAATGCCTGGCGCATAGGTTACGGCCATACCATGCATTCGCTGATCAATGGGTTGTACCAGGGTTGGGACCTCAACCCTGCACAGTTACCAATGCGGTATGCAGCCACCTATAATTTTTTTCTTAGCAGTTATGATGATGCATTAGTCAGGTTGAAAAGCTTTGTAGACCGCGCTGCCATTTCCACGCTGACAGGAGATATTTTTGATGATGCTGCAACAGGACAGGGTCTTCTGAATTTTTTTCTGCGTGCCTTGAACTGTGGCGCGATATCAGAAGAAGAGGCACTTTCTACAGGACTTACACTGGAAGAGATCAGGAGCCGTTCTTTTTATCGGATTCTCGAAGGAAGAAGAAAAAGAAAATCATAAACTGTTTTAATTTTAATGATATGCTCATTAAAATGCTAAAGGGCCTTTGCCTCCTGTTATTTTCAGCC
The DNA here is from genome assembly GCA_045805105.1 of Flavisolibacter sp. Classification (GTDB taxonomy): domain Bacteria; phylum Bacteroidota; class Bacteroidia; order Chitinophagales; family Chitinophagaceae; genus Flavisolibacter. The sequence goes on from JBJMLW010000372.1 coordinate 3,198, forward strand.
CTTACATTAAGTACATCAGCACAAAGAAAGCACACGAACTGGGATGAGGATTGGAAGTTTCATTTCGGGAACGCAGCTGATCCCGCAAAAGATTTTAATTACGGCATTACTTCCATTTTTGCCAAATCCGGAAAAACGGATCGGACAGCATTAGCCATTCAGTTCAAGGACAGTGCATGGAGAACACTCAACCTGCCACACGATTGGGCTGTTGAATTACCATTTGCTGAAGTAAATAATTTTGATGTTGAGTCCCACGGTTACAAACCTGTTGGCGGTTTATTTCCCGAAACAAGCGTAGGGTGGTATCGCAAACATTTTACAATTGCTTCAAAAGATTCCGGTCACCGTTTCCAGTTGCAGTTTGATGGCATTTTTCGCGATGCACGGATCTGGATCAATGGATTCTACCTTGGCAATCACCTGAGTGGTTATACAGGTGTTGAGTATGACATCACTGATTTTATTAATTATAACAGGGATAATGTTGTAACTGTAAGGGTGGATGCAACACAATATGAAGGATGGTTTTATGAAGGTGCAGGCATTTACCGACATGTATGGCTGAATGAATATAATAATGTTCATTCGGCACCTGCTGATGTTTTTGCATACAGCAGGATGAATGGTAAAAGTGCAACTGTAACAGTTGAAACAACTGTTCAAAACGATGGTTTGGAAAAGTCTGACTGCAGTGTAATCAGTTTTCTGGCAGACCGCTATGGAAAAAAATTGGCGCAGACTGCTGAAAAGAAAATTTCCCTTTCACAAAATTCGAATCATACAGTGGTTCAGACAATGAATGTTTCCAATGTCCATTTGTGGGACATCGACGATCCATATTTATACCGGGTGGTATCTGTAACCAGGAAGAATGGAAAAACGATCGACAGCATATCGCATCGCTTCGGTATCCGTACGATTGATATTAAGGCTAATGGTGTTTTTCTTAATGGAAAGCATGTAAAAATATTCGGAACCAACAATCACCAGGATCACGCAGGTGTGGGAAGTGCTTTGCCCGATTATTTACAATACTATCGGATCAGGTTATTGAAAGACCTCGGCTGCAATGCATATCGCACCAGTCACAATGCACCCACACCTGAATTGCTTGATGCCTGCGATAGTCTGGGTATACTGGTACTGGACGAAAACCGTTTGTTGAACAGCAGTCCTGAAAATATGGGTCAGTTTGAAAGCTTGTTGAAGCGCGACAGAAATCATCCATCTGTTTTTTTATGGTCCATCGGAAATGAAGAGGGATGGATACAAACTAATACAACAGGAAAACGCATTGCTCAAACATTACTTTCCTTGC
>JBJMLW010000373.1:0-6826 GCA_045805105.1 Flavisolibacter sp.
AGAACCGGTTGAAGTAACAGGAAGTGGCAGTCTTGTAAAGAGGCCGTTGTCTTTTTTTGATGAAGTACTCCCAAAGCTTGGTGTTCATTGTACCAGCAATCAGGGGCATCTTCCTCTTCATATCAATGGTCCTTTAAAACCTGCAGATATTGAAGTGGACGGTAGTCTTTCTTCACAGTTTCTCACAGGATTATTATTTGCCTATTCTGTTGCAGGCGCAAAGGATGTAACCATAAGAGTGAATCAACTTAACAGCAAGCCGTATATTGACCTGACACTTCATATTATGTCGGAATTTGGTTTGCCAACACCGAAAAACAATGACTACAAAGAATTTATTTTCAGCAATGGTCAAATCCAAAAGTCAACCAGTAAACCATTCAACTTTACAATAGAATCTGACTGGAGTGGTGCCGCATTTTTACTTGTAGCCGGCGCAGTTGCCGGTGATATTGTTGTAAAAGGGCTCGATGTTTTTTCCATGCAGGCCGACAAAAATATTCTGCAGCCGCTCATGCAGGCCGAAGCAATCATGAGTATCACGGAGAATGAAATTTCTATAAAAAGAAACCAGCTTCGTCCTTTTCATTTTAACGCTACTGATTGTCCGGATCTTTTTCCACCCCTTGCTGCCCTGGCGGCCCATTGCAACGGCACATCGGTTATTGAAGGTGTGCATCGTTTAACGCACAAGGAAAGTAACCGTGCAGAAACCCTGAAAGAAGTTTTTGGAAAAATGGGTGTTGACATTCAGCTGCAGGATGACCTGATGGTGATCAGGGGCGGTAGTTTGATCAAGGGAACACAGGTGAGTTCACATCACGATCACAGGATTGCTATGGCTTGTGGAGTAGCGGGCCTCACGTGCACAGGAGAAATGGAAATTACAAATGCAGAAGCTGTAAATAAATCTTATCCGCAATTCTGGGATCATCTCAAAAAACTGAAAGCAGAAGTATCTTTAAAAACAATTGAATGAATTCATTCGGACGCATATTCAGGGTAACCATCTTTGGTGAATCGCACGGGCCAGGTGTAGGAATTATTATTGATGGTTGTCCTGCAGGTTTACCCTTGTCGGAAAATGATTTCCATGCCGACCTTGAAAGGCGGAAAGGAGGTATGCAAAAAGGTACAACACCACGTAAGGAAGACGACCTTCCTGTATTTCAAAGTGGTGTTTTCAATGGCATCACAACAGGTGCACCTATAGCGATTTTATTTGCAAACAATAATACGCGTTCATCGGATTATGAAAAGATCAAATCAATTCCACGTCCCGGACATGCGGATTTTGTAGCTCACGAAAAATTCGGCGGTCATGAAGACTACAGGGGTGGCGGACATTTCAGTGGAAGGCTCACTGTTTGCCTCGTTGCAGCAGGTGTTGTGGCGAAGAAAATACTGAAGCTTGCAATTAGAGACCTCACCCCTAACCCCTCTCCGAAGGAGAGGGGGAGAGGTCCTAAAAGAGATCCTGGGTATATGACAAACAGGCTGAATGATTGGATTTATTTAAAAAATCTTGCTAAGGAGAACAGACAAAAATCAACAGAAGCTGAAGAAATCATTTGGGAAGAGGTTCGTAATAGGAAAATTGATGATAATAAATTCAGAAGACAACATTCTGTTCATGGATATATACCGGATTTTGTTTGTCTGGAAAAAAAACTAATTATTGAAATTGACGGGGGGTACCATGATTCTGAAGCACAACAAAAACTTGATGAATTCAGAAATAGATGGCTTGCTGAAAACGGATATTCAATTATCAGATTTACAAACGAAGAAGTTTTAAAAAATTCAACTTCAGTTGTCAAAAAAATCAGAGAGAAACTAGCATCAGTTGCCATACCACAAAGTTCCATTTTTCCAATAACCCCCTCTCCTTCGGAGAGGGGGACAGGGGGTGAGGTGCCACGTAGCATTGAAATCTTTTCCAAAATTCTCGAAATCGGAGGAGAACCCGATATTGAAAAAGGTCTTCAGAAAGCCATTGATGCAAAGGATTCCGTGGGCGGTATCATACAGTGCACGGTAACAGGATTACCCATTGGTATAGGTGAGCCATTCTTTGATTCTGTTGAATCAGTTATCAGTCATGCTGTTTTTTCCATTCCTGCAATCAAAGGAATAGATTTCGGCGCTGGTTTTGGGGCTGCGAACATGTTTGGTTCGCAACACAATGATCCCATCATCAACGCTGAAGGCAAAACAAAAACCAATCATGCGGGTGGAATTGTAGGTGGCATTTCCAATGGAAATGATATTGTTTTCCGCGTTGTGGTAAAGCCTACTTCTTCAACACCCAAAGAGCAGGAATCATGGAATACCGAAACTGGAAAAGTTGAAAAGTTTTCAGTTAAAGGCCGACACGATTTGTGCATCGCTCTTCGTGTTCCGCCTGTTCTGGAGGCCGTTACTGCAATGGTAATTGTTGATTTGATGATGATGGAGAATAGGATAATGAGAGTTGTTGAATAGTTGACTAGTTGATACGTTGGATTCAGGTGTTAGCATTGTTATGTAGACGTATAAACCAATTAACTTATCAACGTATCAACATAAACTACTTTTCAATCAACTTCTTAAAATCAATATCCATCACCTCATAATTCCTGTCATTCGGCCAGCTGTAATGCCACCATTCTGTATCGAGGGCTTTGAAGCCAGAGGCTTCCATTGTTTTTCTTAACAGCTTCCTGTTTTCGAGTATGATATTTGGAAATTTTTGAAAGGCATGATGTGCAGAGTCAGTAAAATTATCAAAGCCTGTTCCCATTTCAAGTTCATTGCCTGTCTCAAGATCAATAAGAGTTAGGTCTACTGCGAGGCCCCTGTTATGCCCGGACCCTTTCGCCGGGTTGGCAACATACCGTTCATCGTGTACCAGCTTCCACATCAGTTTAGTTGCATGATAGGGTCTGTAGGCATCAAAGATCTTTAGTCCCAATCCTTTTTTTTCAAGTTCGGCGTTCTCTCTGGCCAGAGCCCTGGCAGCAGGTTGCCTTAAAAAAGTGTACCGGCTGTTTTTATACAGTTTTTTTGTGGTGAAATTATAGGGAGTTGCGTACCTGAGGTCATATTCTATATCAGGGATAATGGATTTTAATTCAACCATCCGCTGAAGGCTGTCTGAGGTAACGGATTGCCAGTAGGCCCGGGGTTTCCGGATTACCTTTATCTGCTGCCCGAAAACCCCCGTTGAAAAGACAACCAGTGTTAACAGGTAAACTCCGCGAATTTTTTCTATTTTGTCAAAAAATAACCTGTTTTTGAACATTCCTATGAGAGATTTTTATATAGTTGGCAGGTTGCCATCATGTTTCAAATTACTTTTTTTCCTCACATTGGTTCCTGTTTTTTTAGCTGCATGTGGTGATTCATCTCATATTGATGTTACCGACAAGGAAATTGTTGAGAAGCCGGAAGAAATCAATGCCAGGGCAGAAGATGTGATCCAGGGAACACTGAAGGACCTGATCACCAGCAGCACCGGCATCGCCGATTCATTGAAGATCCGCAACACTGGTATTCTACAGTTTCTTTACGAAGAAAATTCTTACCAGCCTTTCTGGTCATCAAAAGGATTGTTCAGCAGGAATGGCGATTCACTTTTTGCGCTTATCACTTCTGCATACCGTTACGGCCTCTTTCCTGAAGATTACAATATATCAAAGCTTACATCACAAAGAAATCAACTGATTGCAGATACTTCTTCAAAAGATAAAAAACTCGATGCATCCCTGTGGGCTTATTCCGACATGTTGCTTACGTCCGCCTTTATCCAGGTAATTAAAGATGTAAAAGTCGGAAGACTTCTGCCGGATAGTGTCGTAGCCAGGGATACAACACTGACCAATGAATTTTTCAGTAGTTCACTGAAACAGTACAAGCAGGAAAATAATGACGATTTTGTAGCGCAGTTCGAACCGCAGCACAGCGACTACCAGAAACTGAAAAATGCTTTGAGGAGCTTCCTCGATACGGCTACGTTTGAAAATTATACATATGTGCGTACAATGGACAGTACACAAATTCCATTTTATCTGCTGAAGCGTTTGGGTGAAGAAGATTCAACAATTATTCCGGGGAGCAGGCCCGATTCGCTTCGTGTAGCCGATGCCATAAAAAGATACCAGAAACGGTGGCACCTTAAAGAAGATGGAAAAATCACAGCAACACTGGTGAACCGTCTTAATGATACAGATAAAGAAAGGTTTATCAGGATCGCCATCAACATGGATCGTTATAAACAGTTGCAGCCCCTTCCGGAAAAGTATATCTGGGTTAACATACCATCTTATTATCTCCAGTTGCGCGACAGTGATACCGTTGTTTTGAAATCAAGGGTTGTGGTGGGAAAGCCATTGACGAAAACCCCAATTATTACCAGTGCAATCAGTGATATGGTTACGTATCCTAAATGGACAATACCCGAAAGTATTATCAAAAAAGAAATTCTTCCTGGTCTGAAAAAAGATACAGGCTACACCATACGCAGGGGATACACACTTGTTGATACAGGTGGAAATGAAATCAATCCTTATATGGTTGACTGGTCAAAATACAAGAACAGCATTCCATATAAAGTTGTACAGGGAAGCGGGGATGATAATGCATTGGGAATTCTGAAATTTAATTTCCCAAACAAATACTCCGTCTACCTGCACGATACTAACCAACGTTACCTGTTCAGCAATTCCAGCAGGGCGCTTAGTCATGGTTGTGTTCGCGTGCAGGCATGGGAGGCCCTTGCAAAATATATTCTTAGAAACGACAGTACCTATGCCACCAATGCCATTCCGGTTGATTCAATGATGTCGTGGCTTGCAACTAAACAGAAAAGGTATATTCCTGTAAGAAAACCTATACCTGTTTTTATCCGTTACTTTACGTGTTCAGTAAATGATGACAAGCTTGCTTTCTATGAAGACATTTATGGTGAAGACAGAAAGATCAGGGAAAAGATTTTCTCTAATAAATAAACATGAAATACCTTCTGTTACCGCTCCTTATTGTATGTTCTTCAATTGCACATGCGCAAAAAGCTCCTGAGCCAACAGATACTTCAATAAAAAAAGGCGCAAAAAAACCAAAGATCCTTTATGGCGTCGCCAGTTATTATGCAGATAAATTCAATGGCAGGGAAACAGCTAATGGTGAGATTTATGACAGCAAGAAAATGACAGCAGCATGCAATGTTTTGCCGCTTGGTACATGGATACGTGTAACAAATCTTGTCAATAACAGGAGTGTTGTAGTAAAAACCAACGACAGGCTGCACATCCGTATGAAAAGGATTGTTGATCTCAGCAGGTCGGCTGCAGAAAAGCTTGGATACATTGGCAGGGGACTAACAAATGTAAAAGTGGAAGTACTTGAAAAAAAATGATTATATCTTCTGTTTTTAAAGAATTAAAAAATTTCAGATATTTAATTCGTAGCCGTTATTTTTGTTTTGCTTAAAACCAACCAACTTATTATGAAGAATGTATTTGCTTCATTCCTTTTTATTTTCTTGCTATCAGAAAGTGTTTTGGCGCAGGATGGCTATGTTCGCAAGAAATCAATTGGAGTAAGTTTTATCCTCGATGATTTTACTTCAGCCCAGAAAATCCGCAGTACATCTTTAGATAAAGTACTCCGTGAAAAGCAGTTTGCCAAATTCAACCAGATGTCTCCTGGTCTTGGACTGTCATTCATCAATAACTTAAACAGGAATATTGATTTTAATGGAACATTTGCTTTTTCATTTGTCAATTATCCTTTTCCCAAAAAACCACCTTATTCAACAGATGCATTATTGATTGAAGCCGATGCATCTGGTGATTTCAAACTTTTTCCTGATACTTACTGGGTTAGTCCGTATGTATCTGCCGGTCTCGGTGCAAGTGCTTACAAAAATCACTTCGGTGCTTTTATTCCTGTGGGTGCTGGTTTTAAAATCAATTTTTATGATGAGGCTTCGCTGAATCTATCCGCGCAATATCGTGTTCCGGTAACTGCAGAGAATGCCAACTATCATTTTGTTTACAGCTTTGGTGTTTCCGGGGTTATCAGCAAGAAAAAACCTGAGGTGTTAGCGATCGTAGTTCCTTCAGACAGGGATGGTGATGGTATTATAGATGTTTCCGACCAGTGTCCTGATGTTCCGGGATTGGCCAAATACAACGGATGCCCTATTCCTGATACAGATAAAGATGGTATCAATGATGAAGATGATAAGTGCCCTACAGTTCCGGGATTTGCGAAATACAGCGGATGCCCTGTTCCTGATACAGATAATGATGGTATCAATGATGAAGAAGATAAATGCCCATCTGTTCCCGGCGTTGCACGCTACCAGGGGTGCCCTGTTCCTGACACAGATGGAGATGGTGTAAACGATGAAGAAGATAAATGCCCGACTGTTGCCGGATTAAAGGAAAACAATGGTTGTCCTGAAATCAAACAGGAAGTAATTACAAGAGTTAATTATGCAGCTAAAAATATCTTCTTTGCCACTGCTAGTGCAAGGCTGCTGAAGGTTTCAAACCAGTCGCTGAATGAAGTTGCAGAAATCATGAAGGAAGATCCAAACCTCAAGCTTGACATTGAAGGTCATACGGACAATGTTGGTAAGGCGAATTATAATCTCACATTGAGCCAGAACCGCGCAAATAGTGTTCGCGCTTATTTCATCAGCAAAGGAATTGATGCTTCACGATTGCAGGCAACAGGATATGGAATGACAAAACCCGTTGCTGATAATAAAACATCTGCCGGGCGTGCAAAGAACCGCAGGGTTGAAATGAAACTGAAATACTACTAGAAGTTATAGAAA
>JBJMLW010000374.1:0-6110 GCA_045805105.1 Flavisolibacter sp.
AAGCTTTTGATCCGCTTTTTTATCCCCAGGCAGGTAATGACTATCGCAGCGGAAGTGGCGAACCCGGACCAAAGTATTGGCAAAACCGGGCAGATTATAAGATCAGTTGTACACTTGATACCGGTTTGCACAGGAACCTGAAGGAAGCATGCAGTATAATTGAAGAACTGATAAAAGGTGTTTCCAATTATACCGTTCAGGGTTTACTGGAGCTGGTTGTAAGACAGGCGGGGTTTTTATCTTACATCATGCACCATCCGGAAAAAAACAGGATGATGCAATTGCTTTCAGGATTTTATGAGCATGTAAAAGATGAAACTCGAAGAAATCCTTTACTGCGCCTGCAGGATTTTATGAACCGCATCCAGCTCATGCGTCGGGAAGGTTTGGTGTTACCGCTTACGCAGGTTTCAGGAAATGAAAAGGGTGTGAACATCATGACGTGTCATGGATCGAAGGGACTTGAATTTGATTTTGTTTTCGTGGTGGGTAATACATCTTCCTGTTGGGAAAAAAAGCGCAAGCCTTTCAGTGGTTTCTCATTTCCCGATACGCTCTTTAGTTCACAGGCAAAAGGAAATGATACTGAAGAATTACGCCGGTTGTTTTATGTGGCTGTAACAAGGGCTAAAAAACACCTCTACATGTCGTACCCGGATTATACAAATGAAGGAAAGCAACTGGAACCGACGATGTTCCTTGCTGAAATCCAGGAAGAGCACCACCTCGTTCGTGAAAAAGTTCTTGTGGAGGATGAAAGCACCACTGAATTCAGTGAACTGCAGTTTAATGACCGCATTGCTCCGGAAGTAGAACATCTGGATGATGATCTTGTTGACCGTGTAATAAATGGATTTGTAATGAATGCAACGGCACTCAACAATTATCTCAAATGCCCGTTGGGATTTTATTACCAGAATGTTGTAAGGATTCCTTCTCCACGGAATGAAGCCATGGAATTTGGTTCGGCTATCCACTATGCACTTGAAAATCTTTTTAATAAAATGAAGAAGAGCAGGGAACAGTTTCCTGCCGTGGATGAATTCCTTGCTGATTTTAACTGGTGGATGAAACGTCACAGGGAAAGTTTTACCAGGGAACAGTATGCAAGAAGAGTAGAATATGGAAATGATATTCTAACGCGGTATTATGTGCGCTATGTAAAGGAATGGAATAAGATTGTAGCAATAGAAATGAACGTCAGGAATGTTATGCTTGATGAAATTCCTCTTAAAGGGAAGATTGACAAGATAGAATTTGACGGCAAAAATGCTACAGTGATTGATTATAAAACAGGTGATCCTGAAAAATGTTCTGATAAACTGGCGCGTCCGGGTGACAAGCAACCTAATGGTGGCGACTACTGGCGGCAGGCAATCTTTTACAAGATCATGCTTGACCTTGCACCAAAGGAATGGAATGTTCAGGCAGTGGAATTTGATTTTGTTGAACCAGATAAAAAGAAGATTTACAAAAAAGAAAGGATCAGTATTTCATCTATCGATACGGATATTGTAAAAGACCAGATAAGGATGGCGTGGGAAAAGATCCAGAGAAAAGATTTTTACACCGGTTGTGGAAAGGATGACTGTCACTGGTGCAACTTCGTAAAAACGAACAAGCTTGCTATCGCGCTTCATGAGCTGAAAGAAGATGAAGAAGAGCAACGGTTTAGTGGATTTAGAGTTATTTGATTAATAAATGTTAAATGATAAATGATTAATAGTAAATAGGGATTTCATTCAGCATTTAACGTGTATCATTTATCATATAACATTTATGTTTGCTTCCCATGAGGAAGGCGCAAGGCATTGGTCTCATCATCATCATAATAATTTCTTTCCTGGTTTATGCTCCGGGTTGCGCCAATATTATTCCGCCAACTGGTGGTGCAAAGGACACCCTTCCTCCTATTCTTGTTAAAGCAAGCATACCGGATTCGAGTGTCAACTTCAGGGGTAAGTCCATTTCGTTTGAATTTGACGAATACCTTGCGGACCCGCAGAACCCGACAGCGAATATTATTTTCACTCCAACTTTTGAACATAACCCAACGCTGGTTCTGCGTGCAAAAACACTAACGGTTAAATTCAACGACAGCCTTGAAAAAAATACGACTTACGTTTTGAATTTTGGCGATGCCATTGCCGACGCCAATGAAACCAATGTGCTGCATGGATTTCATTATACATTTTCAACAGGTCCGGCACTTGATTCGCTAGAATTATCCGGGCGTGTAATACTTGCAGAAACAGGAGGTATTGACACGACGCTCATTGCGGTACTTCATAAAAATTTGAATGATTCTGCTGTTCAGAACAAACGTCCGTTGTATGCAGTGAAACTTGATGGTACGGGCAGGTTCCGTTTCAGGAATCTTCCTGCTGATACATTCGCCCTTTATGTTATTGGGGATGCGGGGATGTTGAAAAGATATAACCAGAAGACCCAGCTTTTTGCATTCGCCGACAGGCACGTGGTAGCCGGTTCAAATGATTCACTTTTATTATATGCTTACCAGGAACAAAAAAAACCCGCAAATATACCACCTCTTACCGGCGCTTTGAAAGCATCGGGTTCAGATCGCAGGATTCGGATGTCGCTTCCAACAGCAGCGCAACACGACATCAGGGAAGATTATCTGATCAGTTTTGGTGTACCACTCAGAACTTTAGATTCAACAAAGATTCATTTATCCACCGACAGTGCTTTTATTCCGTCGTTATTTACAGCCAGACTTGATTCTTCAAACAAACAATTGCGTATCGTATCAGCATGGAAAGAAAATACCCGTTACAACCTGGTACTCGAAAAGGAATTTGCTACTGATACCCTTGGCAAACAATTATTAAAATCCGACACAGTATTCTTTACCACCACAAAAGTTTCCGACTATGGAAATGTTCTCATCCGCTTTCATAATCTGGACCTTTCTAAAAACCCGGTGCTTCAACTGGTAATAAATAACCAGGTAGTGGATACCATACCACTCAAATCAGATACTTTTCGCAGGACCATGTTTACTCCGGGCGAATATTCTTTACGCATTCTTTATGATACCAACGGAAACGGCCGGTGGGATCCGGGACAATTCTTCAACGCGCACAAGCAACCGGAGATTGTCAGGGCATTACCTCAAACCATAACAGTGAAAGCGAATTGGGATAACGAGTTTGATATTCAGTTATAGTTGTTGAATCCTGGTGGCATTACGATACAGAAACACCGTGGATCTCTCTGGCACTATGTGGTTAAATCCATTTAATGTTTTAAAAAAGATAAGCGACAGTTAAAGAAGTTGAATTGTATTTTCCCTTCCACGCCGAATAATTTACATTGGTACCAGCACCGTGAATATAAAGATTGATATCAAATTTGTTTACGACAGCACCAATTCTTGGTCCAAATTCAACCCATACATTTTCAAAATTGATAAAATTGTTGATTGTTTCTGAATCCCCTGTGGTAAGATTTTCCTTTGTGTATTCATTCACCGGGTAGGAACTGATGTTGAATCTCATTTCCAAACCAAGATAGGGGTTCAACCAGGTATTTCTGAGAATATGATAACCTATCATAAGTGATGGAGAGATATTTTTCATCTGCACATTATATTCATATCGCTTTTTAAATTGTATTGCAAATTCAGTTCTTTCACCAGACCCTGTATAATTCCAACTGCTGTAAGCAAGTCCGATCCTTAAAAAAAGTTTTTGAAAACCCCGTTCAGAGAAAATATCAACACCTGTAGCCAGGTGGAAACCCAAATGATTATCTGTAGCAAGAACATCAAGCCCCTGATTATCGACAGGGAATGAAAGGCTGTTATAATCAACACCACCTCCCAAGAAAAATCGTTGCTTTTTTTTCTTTGAAGTATTTTCCTGATGTAACTCGGTTGATCCATTCAAAGCCCTGACAATTACAATCAGATCTTTTGAATTATAATCTGCCTTATTAATCATTCGGCTTATGTCATTTCCATCTGTTTCCTGAAATCTTTTCAGCTGGTCTCTGAATGTATAAATCGTATTGAAATGAATATTGTCTTCATTCATTACCAGACGATATTGAAGTTCTTCAAAATTCCCATTAACCGGACGTATATAGAAATGTGTCTTCTTATCCACCAGTTCATAAAGATGAATATTTTTTCCCCCAGATAACAGCCTTAAAAAAACGGTATCCTTAACCATTCCTGAGTTTTCCAATGGAGCTGTATTTACGTTGGAATTGATCTCGACTCGATTCATATCCTTCATCACAATCGCAGACACATATTGATCCTGCTGATACACTTCAAAGGATTTCAGTTGAACAGGCAAAAAAGTCTGTTCCTGAGATCCTGGCTGACTTTTAAATGTTACTGAACGTGGATTTATTTCCCAATTCCTGTAATTAATTAGCCCCTTTAAAGTATCCCCGTTTTCAAGAATAATTTGCCCGGCAATGAAATTTTTTTGGGCGTGAATTGCCGGGTTAATTGCTATTGATACAAAAATTAAAATGGTCAGCATTTTATTCATAGACACAGAATTTTTTTTCAAGAAAACCGTGAATATAGCTGTTTTTAACAGGGTAAAAAGCGGATAAAACGTAAATTTGTTGTCCATGCAATTCTCCTCTTCCCTCCTAGAAAATGCGGTGAATGAGTTCGCCAAATTGCCCGGCATTGGTAAGAAAACTGCCCTGCGGCTGGTACTTCACCTCCTACGTGAAGAGGCTGAAGGCGTGCAGCATTTCAGCGAGGTGGTAAGCCGCATGAGAAGCGAAATAAAATTCTGCCAGCGCTGTCACAATGTAGCCGATGCGGACATATGTTCTATCTGTTCCAATTCCATGCGCAAGCAGGACCTTGTTTGCGTGGTGGAAAATATCAGGGATGTCATTGCACTCGAAAGTACCCAGCAGTTCAATGGCACCTACCATGTACTCGGGGGCGTGATCTCTCCGCTTGATGGTATTGGACCCAACCAGTTAAATATTGAAACCCTGGTAAACAGGATTCATAAAGAAGGTACCATGGAAGTGATTTTTGCACTTAGTCCCACCATCCAGGGAGATACCACAATTTATTACATCCAGAAAAAGCTTCCTGCTAATACCCGGGTAACTACCATTGCACGAGGCATTGCCTTTGGCGGTGAACTTGAATACGCCGATGAAATGACACTCGCAAGAAGCTTACAGAACAGGTTACCTATTGATAGTTATGTAAGCAGCGGCCGGTAGAAACAAGCTATGAGCTGCGAGCTTCGAGCTTCGAGATCTATTGCATCAACCTGTTCTAAGTCCGGCAATCAAAAAATTTTCATTCTGTAGAGATATACATTAAATCGATTTCCTGATGACACCTTAATTATTAAGCTTATGCTTGTTGTTCTCTGCTCGCGGCTCATAGCTCGAAGCTCGAAGCTTTTCGATTTCTTAATCTGCTCTTCGTAGCTTACTTTTGCACACCGGCGGATTTGTTTATTGTTCGGCCATAACAGAACTAATAAACGTTGAAACTCTCCATAGTTTTCCTCGTTTACATTGTTCCTGGCAAATCTTCCGGCACTTATACTATTATGACAGACATACGTACACTTCTGAACCATCGCATCCTCATTATCGACGGTGCCATGGGAACCATGATCCAGCGGTATCATCTCAGCGAAGCTGATTATCGCGGCGAGCGTTTTAAGGACTGGCCAAAGGATGTAAAAGGAAATAATGACCTTTTATCGCTCACCCGTCCGGATATTATCCGTGAAATCCATGGTCATTACCTTGAAGCAGGCGCGGATATTATTGAAACCAATACATTCAATGCGCAGCGCGTTTCCATGGCCGATTATGGTATGGAAGAATTATCATATGAAATCAATGTAGCAGCAGCAAAGATTGCAAGGGAAGCTGTTTCACTAGTGGGCTCAGGTGAACAGAAGTTCGTTGCAGGCGCCATCGGCCCGATGAATAAAACATTATCACTATCGCCTGATGTCAATAATCCCGGATACCGTGCGCTCACCTTTGATGAGGCAGTTGATGCTTATCATGAACAGGTAAAAGGTCTCGTTGATGGTGCGGTGGTCGCCGAATACCTCGTTGTCGTTCACGTACCCGCC
>JBJMLW010000375.1:0-2582 GCA_045805105.1 Flavisolibacter sp.
GTGCAGCTTCAATAATTCTATAAATATTTTCTTTTTGTCCTTTGAAATCAGGTATTAATGTTTCAAGGGTCGTATCAGGATTCAGCGCCTTTACTGCCCTTATGGTATTTTGCCATATGATGGAACCTCCATCTTTGATCTCATCCCGGTCTACTGATGTAATTACTGCGTGTTTCACCTTCATCAGGTGGATCGCTTCTGCTACGCGTTGTGGTTCATCCCAGTCTAATGCTTCCGGTCTTCCCGTAGCAACTGCACAGAAACCACAACTCCTTGTACAAACATTTCCGAGAATCATAAAAGTTGCTGTGCCCGCTCCCCAGCATTCTCCCATATTGGGACAATTGCCACTTTCACATATAGTATGGAGTTTATGTGTATCAACGAGATTCCTGACATGCTTATAACTTTCTCCAATAGGAAGTTTTACCCTGAGCCAGTCAGGCTTTGTCCTTTTCACAGGTTCCGGAGAGGAAGCAATGGGAAGTTCAGTCATGCCTGCAAAGATAAGAAAGCTTCGATCTTCATACTATCAGGCTGAAAGACTTAAGCATGAATAAGGTTACTCTGCATGCAAAATAATAATGTTTAATAAGTGACTTTGAGTCTCTGTGGACTGTCGAGTGTAGTCTGATGACTTCTCTCATTTCTTGCGGCTACCAAAAACAAAAGCAATATGTCCCTGGAAGAAAACCTGTTTGCTTTCATTATAAACCAGGATGGGTATTTTGCCAGCATAGGTTTCAACACTCATACCGATCTCCAGTGCCTGGATTGATTCGTTATAACGGCCGAAATCAAAGCGGAGTGCACTTTTCACAAAAACGCCGGGTTTCACTTTCAATTCATTCCACCCATGTGTAAGGCCAGCGCCCCCGATAATATTTCCCTGGCTGAGGAAAATTGCCGGATCATCTTTGTATGTAATTGTTTTGGTTCTGCCAATGGAATCTTTAACGTCAAGCATATAGGGTTTGAGTAACCCCAATGAAAGTCCACCTGAAAGGCTGGCAAGGATCGCAACTCCGTTTTTATTTCCTTTCTGGCCAAGTATATACTGCTGGCCAAAGCCCAGCTTTGTCTGGTAAAAATTATTCTCTTTACCGTATACATATGAATTAGTGAAGAGATTCTGAACCCCATCAAGCTTTTCTTCCTTATTATTTTTGATCTCGGTTATTTCGATTCCATAAATCGTAGTAAAACGGGGTGACCTTCTTTTCCCGATTTCAAAAAAACCACCATATCCATTGGTTCTTAATTCAATTCCAAAAGACTTTTGTTTACGAAAAGAAAGGTTTCCTTCTTCTTCCGATTTAATCAGCGCATTGATACGTTGACGTTTTTCAGCTTTCCTGTCACTTCTGCTACTTCTCGAGCTGGTTGAATCCTGTGCAGCAGCTGCTATGCATAAGGTTGAAACGAAAATAAACAGTAAGATTTTCTTCACTTTTTACAAATATTGT
The DNA here is from genome assembly GCA_045805105.1 of Flavisolibacter sp. Taxonomy (GTDB): domain Bacteria; phylum Bacteroidota; class Bacteroidia; order Chitinophagales; family Chitinophagaceae; genus Flavisolibacter. The sequence continues at coordinate 1,467 of JBJMLW010000375.1, forward strand.
CTTCAACGTAAATGTAGGTAAAAAAGTATCAGGCCTTTCGGTTAACCATATCAGAAACACATCCTTAACCACTTTTTATATACGTAAGTTCCATTTCGGGGTTGCATCAGATCATCAATGAAGCAGTAATCATGCTTACTCATTAAATTTGACAAAAAGATGACCTCAAAAGTTCATTATACGGGGGAACTGAGAACTGTGTGCACCCACCTCCGTTCGGATAACAGTTTTGAAACCGATGCCCCGGTAGATAATAATGGAAAAGGTGAAAGATTTTCACCCACTGACCTGATGGCTACATCACTTGGTACCTGCATGATCACAGTCATGGGAATTAAGGCTGCAACTATGGGCATCGATCTTAAAGATGTTACAATTGATGTAGAAAAGATCATGAAAACAGATCCAAGACGGGTTGGAGGCATTCATCTTTTCTTTCATTTTCCCGATTCTCTTAAGGAACTCGACGAAAAATCTCGCGCCATCCTGAAACATACAGGCAATACCTGTCCGGTCCAGCATAGTATCCATCCGGATATTGAAGTTAAGGTTGATTGGGGCGCATGGGCCTGATATTATCTGACTAAATTTTCAGCAATGCATTACCTACGGAACACTGAAGGCACCTTCTTGTATCGCAATACTTTGTTTTAAGTTCAATCATGGCCTGTGTATCATAAGCCTGTTTGCAGTTCAGGCCCAGCTTTGTAAATCCATGAATAATTGTATTTGATTCTGCTGACGTTTCTTCAAGCCATCGGATCGCCCTTGCCTTGAACAACTCATTTTTGTATTGAATGCCATACGCAAATACAATCGGAACAATTGTATTGATAACAATATGATCAGTCATTTCTTTCCCAAGTCTTTTTTTTCTGAATGCAGAAGATTCATCAAGCATATAATGGTAATGCCAGTAATCATTTGCTGTGACATTGAGTTGTGCGGAAATCAGATCCAGGTTTTCTGCTTCTAAAAAGTCTGAAAATATTCCGGCAGTTTCCTGCACAAAAGCCGCTAGTTGTGCCAGCCTGATACTAGGGAAATTTCCAGGCCGCATTCTCAGAAACATAACTGGTGTATGGACTGGTGGAAGAGAATATTTTTTCAGAAAAA
>JBJMLW010000376.1:0-5029 GCA_045805105.1 Flavisolibacter sp.
AGGAAGGCTGCATAATAAATCACATTTGATGGATGAACTCGGTAAAATCAGACGAAGCATTCAGAAAGTTATTCCAGGTGCACCCCACGAAGTGTTACTCGTACTTGACGGATCAACCGGCCAGAATGCACTGGAACAGGCTAAACATTTTACTGCAGCAACTCATGTAACTGCGCTGGCAATCACTAAATTAGATGGTACAGCTAAAGGAGGTGTTGTACTTGCCATTGCGAACCAGTTCAAAATTCCTGTAAAATTTATTGGTGTCGGGGAAAAGATGGAAGACCTGTTGGTTTTTGATAAACATGAGTTTGTAGATAGTCTGTTTAATCTTAATCGCTAAGAGAATAGACCACAGTCCACAGTCCACAGACCACAGAAGATTTCATTCGATAGCTGACTCTTCTCCATTTTAAATTTTAAATTCCGAATTCCGAATTCCGAATTCCTTATCCCTAATTCCTAACAACAATCGCTAATCCTAATCCCTTCTTAATTCCTTAAACCACTATTTACCTGCAACCTTAACTTACTACCTTTGCGGTCTTCATGAAGGCAAAAACGCTACAAAAAGACAAGGTCAACATTATTACGCTCGGATGCAGCAAAAATATGGTTGACAGTGAGATCCTGAGTGGTCAATTGAAGGGAAGTGCCATTGATGTGGTTCATGAAAGCAATCGCAAAGACCACAATATTGTGATTGTTAATACCTGCGGATTTATTGATAAGGCCAAAGAGGAAAGCATCAATACCATCCTTGAACAGGTTAATCTCAAACAAAGAGGGAAATTGGACAAGGTGTATGTTACAGGTTGTCTCAGCCAGCGCTATCGAGAAGACCTGGAACAATCCATTCCTGAAGTAGATGCTTGGTTTGGCACCATGGAAATGCCTTTAATCCTGAAAAGATTTAATGTTGATTATAAATCAGAACTGATCGGCGAAAGATTGCTGGCCACACCGCAGCATTATGCCTATGTGAAAATAGCGGAGGGCTGTAACCGTACCTGTGCATTTTGTGCCATTCCCCTTATGAGAGGCGTTCATACCAGCAGGTCAATTGAAGACCTAGTTCATGAAGCGGAACAACTCGTGCGCAGGGGTGTAAAAGAAATTATGCTGATAGCTCAGGAACTTACGTATTACGGGCTGGATCTTTATAAGAAAAGAATGCTGCCAGACCTTTTGAAAAGGCTCAGTGATGTTCAGGGACTAGAATGGATACGTCTGCATTATGCATATCCCCATAAATTTCCATTGGAAATCCTGGATGTAATGAAAGAAAGAGAAAACATTTGCAATTACCTTGATATGCCTTTACAGCATGCATCTGATCCGATGCTCAAAGCTATGAAAAGGCAGATCACAAGAATTGAAATGGAAGAACTGATAACAAGCATCCGTGCCACCGTTCCTGGTATTTGTCTTCGTACAACCCTGATAGCAGGTTTTCCAGGAGAAACGCACGATGATGTTGAACAACTCAAGTATTTTTTGCAGGCACAACGTTTTGACCGGGTTGGAATATTTAGCTATTCTCATGAGGAAAATACTTCGGCTTACCAGCTTGCGGATGATATTTCTGCAGAAGAAAAGCAAAGAAGGGCAGAAGAGATCATGGCTGTTCAACAGGAAATCAGCTATGAAAAAAATCAGGAAAAAGTAGGTAAAGTTTTCAAAGTTCTGATTGATAAAAAAGAAGCGGGGAGATATATCGGGCGTACAGAATTTGATAGTGTTGAAGTGGATAATGAAGTGATCATCTCCGCAGAAAAGAAATTGCAGCCTGGCAATTTCTACCAGGTAAGTATTACAAAGGCTTTTGATTATGACCTGGAAGGGGTGGTGACGAATAACTGAATATGTTGATTATGGTGATTCATTCAAAGATCAATCATTCATAATTGCTATTCAATGCTGCAAATTATATCCCATAAAATCCTTATCTGCCAAAAGCGGCTGATAACTTTTCCGTCTCTTAATCCAGTAAAATTTTTAATTCTCTGAATCAGTGAAATCTGAGAGTAAAAGCAGCACTGAGAACAGCCTCGCGTCTAACTGCTTTTAAGACGCTACTCTTGGAAGAGCAAAGTTTGGTAACCAAGGGAGATAAAATGTAACTCTTGAGCATATATAACTTAAGGTTATACCTTGTTGCTGATCGCATTTTCCTGGGATTCTTTTTCGGCCATCTGGGAAATATCGAAAGCACCTTTTCTAAGGTTGATGCCATATTCCAGGTAGGCTTTGAGACAGGCAAGAAAATTGGCCCATCCTTCTGTATTACGCTGTAACCACAAGATACCTGCTTCATCATTTTCACGGTTGCCTTCAGTAATTGTTACAAACGTTTCATTATTACCAACAGGTTTTAGAATCATTTCAACTATGGTGGTGTTTTCCTCAGGATCGCTCCATGAATATTTTATCGATTCATCTCTAATAACTTTTAATACTTCTATTGGGAATTCCATATCGAATTCCGGGAAACGCCAGATGATTGTTTTTCCATCTTCCATACGACCGGAACCTTTTGAAATAAAATAGTTGCTCATCTTTTCCGGGTCAACAATGGCATCGAAAACTTCCGGAACCGTACGCTGAATTTTAAGCGCCGCTTTTATTTTTAATGAAGATGCAGCCGGCATAAAAAAATTTTGTTGAAGGTACGGTAAGTGAACAGTATCACCTTATGCAATGCCAGAAACCTTTGGTCTTACACGTTCTACATCCAGATTTGAAAGAGTTGCATACTGAGCTGATTATTTTTTTATAGATAGTATTGTATTGGCGAAGAGTATATACTTTATGGATTTCATTGGTGTAATATTTACTTCCCACTCTTTTCAAGAAAAAAAGTGGAAAGTAAAGCATAGAGAGCTAAAAGTTTATTATAGTCATGATTAAAATTAATGGCTTAGTTATCACCATACATTTCTGGGACATGAGTCACCATATCCGTTTCCAAGTATGAAACCGATAATAATTTCATGTGTTCCTCGTGTGTAACTATTCAGGTTTGATGTGGTATAATCGTAAGAATAGCTTGCATTAATTTTATTTGACACACTGAGACCAACCATTCCATTGAAACCTTCCTTATACCTGTAGCCTGCACCGATCCATGCAAAATTCCGGAACTGCACTTTTGTATTCATGTCAAACTGCGTTGGAACATCCGGGAGATATTTTACCATCACAGAAGGAATTACATTAAAATTTTCACCAGCCAGAAACCTGTATCCTGCTGTAGCAAACAGGTGTGGTACCAAAGTGCCATCGTTTTTCCTCACTGAATTATCAGAAAAATCAATTCTCTCGGGAATGATTTGTTGGGCGGAAATTCCAATAAAATAATCTGCGGAATAGAGATAGAGACCAGCAGTAAGGTCTGGTCTCAGTTTATTTATAATGCCATTCCTGTATATGGCAGGGTCAACAGAAGTATTATAAATATCAAGCTTTGACGCATTCAGACTGATTTTTGTAAACCCGATTCCAAAACCACCAGCAAGGTTCGTACGTGTGCTTATACCCAGGTGATAAGCATACGTTGCATAAGCCGACAATGTACTGATGGGTCCAGTCTGATCATTAATCACCTCCATACCAATTCCATGGTGTGCTTCCGCCGCTTTATAGTCATCCCAATAATTATGGCCCCTCGGATTTTCACCTTCCATGCTGAAGGATGTTACAGTTGTTCTGTAATCTTTTTTTCCCAATGGCATATGAATAGTAAAATAAGATGTTACCGGTGCGTCATCAATGCCAAGCCATTGATGACGATGACTCAGCTTTATATCGGTATAGTTTTCAATTCCTGTAATCGCCGGATTAATGATATACTGGTTTAATACATATTGAGTATAATGAGGTTTTTGTTGTGCAACTGCAGTTGCAGTGATCACCAGTACAAAACACGCCAAAAATATTTTTTTCATTTATTCACCTCCTTTATTTCACAATAGTAACAGAACCTGTTACCGGTGTAAATCCATTTTTGAGCGTGATGATATAATAGTATGTTCCAAAAGGCAAAACAGATCCATTATACTTTCCATCCCATGGATTACTGTATCCGAAACTTTTGTAAACCATTTGTCCATACCTGTTATATACTTCAACATTGCATCCTGGGTAATCTGCAAGGTTGGGGATTTTCCACGTATCATTTATCCCATCTCCGTTTGGTGAAAATGAATTTGGAACTGCAACAGGCTTTAATATTCTGACTGTTAATGATGAAGTGGCCGAACAATTCCCCTGGCCGGTTGCTGTAAGAGTGTATTGTTGATTGTGGAGTGCAGCAATAGTTGGTCTTAGAATGTCAGGATCAGGGAAATCTCCTGAGGGAGTCCAGCGAAAATCGACAACGGATGAATCATTAACAGCAGGATTAAAATGAATAATGCTCCCTTCCGGTACAACAAAAGACGGACCGGCTGTAATTTTTGGTTGCAGGTATACAACAACAGTATCCAGGTAGGGATCTGAAATACATCCTGATGCATTTTTTACTGTGAGACTGATAATAAAATTCCCTGGTTTCGAATAAGTCTTTACAGGGCTGGAAGAATTAGAGAAAGTACCATCACCGAAATTCCAGTTCCACGATTCAACAGGGTTTGATGGTATCGGACTTAAATCTGCAAATACATTGCTCGTTCCCTGGCATAGTGTATCTGGTGAAACAGCAAAAACTGCAACGGGCTTGTTTACGAAGGCACTGAGGGTTTTAGAAGTGTCGCCTATGCATCCAAATGAAGTGCGTGCAATAAGAGTAACCGGATAATGACCTGGATTGGTATAGATATGAATTGGGTTCTGCGCCGATACATTATTCGTTAGATCTCCAAAATTCCATTGATACGACATAGATGCATTATCAGGACTCTTTGAATTGTTCGTGAAGGTGGCAATTCCTCCTGGCATACATACAACTGCAGGAAGGGCAAAGTCCGCAGTCGGTTTTGCATGTACCGCAATCGTGCGGTTTACAGTATCACTTGTGCAGCTGCTATCG
>JBJMLW010000377.1:0-4361 GCA_045805105.1 Flavisolibacter sp.
TTGCTTAATGCCCCGAAGACGAGAACACCTCTGAACATTTCTATTGTAATAGACCGCAGCGGATCGATGCAGGGAATTAAAATGGGGTATGCAAAAAAAGCCGCCAAAGGAATAATTGATCACCTGGAACCCACTGACTTTGTAAGCATCGTAATGTATGATAACAGTATTGACAGTGTTCAGGAACCCATTCAGCCCATTAATAAGGAACTAATCAAAAGTAAAATTGATAAAATTACCCCCCGCGGAAGCACAAACCTTTGGGGTGGCACTGAAAGAGGATATGAATATGTTCAGAAAAATTATAAACCAGGTTTTATAAATCGTGTACTGCTGATCAGTGATGGACTCGCAAACGTAGGAATAACAGATTCAATCAAGATCCGCCAGAACGTGCTGAAGTTTAAAGATGAAAACGGGATTACTTTATCCACTTTTGGTGTTGGACTAGATTACAATGAAACGCTCATGACAGACATGGCGGAGACAGGAGCCGGTAATTATTATTTCATTGATGCTCCGGAAAAGATGGTCACCATTCTCGATCAGGAACTCAATGGCATGTTGAATGTAATCGCTAAAAACGCCGAAATCAATATCAAACTGCCACATGCCGTAAGCATTCAAAAAAGCTATCCCATCCGCTTCAGGCAAAACGGAGATGTTGTGACCTTCCGGTTACTGGATCTCTTTGCAGAAGAAACAAAAGGAACACTTATCACTTTCAGGCTTGATGACCATATCACTACGCCACTCAAATTCAATACAACATTAAGTTATACTGATGTGATGGATGACAAAATGAAAAGTGTAACTAATGCCAATATTCTTACACCAAACAAAAGTGTCGATGCCTACCTGACCCATTTTAATAAAATGGTGATCGAACAGACTGTTTTGTTTACCGCCAATGAAAATATGGAAATGGCTATGCAAAGGGCTGACAGGGGAGATTATGATGGAGCCTCATCCATTATCCGCGAGAATGGGCAATTCATGAAATCCAACGTTTATTATACACGTAATTCCATCGAACTCCAAAAAATGGATTCAACCAATTCTATTTACTTCGACAAGCTTTCTAAAGCCAGGAAGATGAATATTGATTCTGTAAAAAAAATGCAGAAAACTTCCAGGGAAGATAATTACCAGCTACGGAACAAGAAGCAATAACCTAGATAATATCCATTGCCAGCACAAAAAATGTAGTTACAAATGGAAGAATCAGTGTAAGCCAGGGCCAATGTGTCATAATAGCTATTCCAAGTGCTGTACATGAAACGAAAAACAACAGCCAGTACAAACCTTTATTCTTTTTGCGTACTTCCATCGGATAAATTTGCGCAAAAATAGGATTCATAGGCAAATGATCATGTCAATTTTAAAAGTATTTTTAACCATTCAGGCTTGATAGAAAGCTTTTATTATTTTCGTCCCCCCTTGTGTCCTGGAAACACGACCGGTTATTTCCTAATTTGATTTTGATGAAAGTTGATTTTTACCTGCGTTTTCATTCACATTTTGGTCAGAGGCTTGCTATTGTTGGAAACATTCCCGCATTGGGCAATGATGATTTGAATAAAGCACTCCTCCTTGATTTTTTAAATGATGAGTTCTGGCATACTTCAATTGAGATCGATCCGTCGATAACCGATACGCTCCATTACCGTTATATTTTTATCAATTATGACGGTGAAAGAAAAAAAGAAGCTGAAAAGCAACGTTTAGTAGATATCCGTAAAATTGGCAAAGACCTCGTGCTGATCGATACATGGAATGATGAAAGCCTGATTGAAAATGCTTTTCTTACAACTCCCTTTGCTGAAGTTTTTTTCAAACAGACAAAAAAACAGAAGGCTGGCAAATCAGCATCATGTTCACACCACTTCAGAGTTAAGGCCCCTTTGCTTACTTCCAATGAAGCGGTATGCATCGTCGGAAGCTCGGAAAAACTGAAACAGTGGCGCATTGAAAAACCGGTTATACTTCAAAAAAAGGATGACTGGTGGTTTGTGAACCTCGACATTCCTGCAGAAGACTTTGCCATATCTTACAAGTATGGTATTTATGATTTGAAAAAAGAAACTTTTGTTCAGTTTGAAGATGGTGATAACCGTGTTATTCATAATGATGGATCGAATGAAAAAGTTACTGTTATCCATGATGGCTTTGCAAGGTTCCGCATCAAATCATGGAAAGGTAGTGGCGTAGCCATCCCCGTATTCAGCCTGAGAAGTCAGAACAGCTTTGGTATTGGTGAATTTGCAGACATCAAGTTACTTGTTGACTGGGCTGTAGAAGCGGGCTTGAAACTTGTTCAGCTTCTTCCTATTAATGATACAACTGCTACGTACACATGGAAAGATTCTTATCCATATGCTGCGATTTCCGCATTTGCTCTTCATCCCATTTATATCAGCCTTCAGAAAGTTGCAGGGAAAAAACATTCACAGATCATCAAATCCATTGGCAAAAAACAGAAACAGCTGAACGCTCTGGCTGAAATAGATTACGAGCAGGTGATGCAGTTCAAGATGAACATTCTCCGGGAGTTATTTGAGCTTGATGCATTTGAATTCCTGAAAGATGACGAATTTAAAAACTTTTTTGACGAGAACCATACCTGGTTAATGCCTTATGCGGCATTCTGTTTCCTGAGAGACAAATACAATACTTCAGATTTTTCAAAATGGAAAACGCATTCTGTTTACAATGAAGAAGAAATAGAAAAGCTTTGTTCGCCAAAGTCAAAGACGTTCAGTTATATTGCATTTTATTGTTTTGTACAGTATCACCTCCATCTCCAGTTAAAAGACGTTGCAGAATATGCGCACAAAAAAGGTATTGCATTCAAGGGTGATATTCCTATAGGTATTTACCGTTACGGTTGCGATGCATGGACTGCTCCTGAGTTATACAATATGAATATGCAGGCTGGTGCGCCACCAGATGATTTTACCATCAAAGGCCAGAACTGGGGTTTTCCTACATACAACTGGAAAAAAATGGAGGAAGATCATTTCGATTGGTGGAAGCAGCGGTTTCACCAGATGAGCAATTACTTTGATGCATTCCGCATCGATCATATTCTTGGCTTTTTCAGGATCTGGAGTATCCCGATTGATTCGGTGGAAGGAATTCTTGGTCGGTTTATTCCAGCCCTTCCCATTCATGTTTCAGAATTTGGTGAAAGAGGAATATGGTTTGATTATGACCGTTTCTGTAAACCATTTATTACAAACGATATACTGCAAAATACATTTGGTTCTCAAATTGAATTTGTAAAGGAACATTTTCTTGATCTGAATGATAAGGAAGGTTATACACTCAAACCGGAATTTGATTCCCAGAAAAAAATCAGTGAATATTTTGAAGCGCAGGATCCTTCAGAAGAACACGAACAGATCATGCAGGGTTTATTTGACCTGATTACGAATGTTTTGTTGTACGAACAACCTGGTTCAGATAAAAAACAGTTTCACTTCCGCATTTTAATTGAATCTACTTCATCTTTTCAGAACCTGGATGAATCAACAAAAAATAAACTCAGGGACCTTTATGTAAATTATTTCTACCGCAGGCAGGATGAATTCTGGAAAAGGGAAGCAATGAAAAAACTGCCCGCTCTGAAGGATGCAACAGATATGTTGATCTGTGGCGAAGACCTGGGTATGGTACCGCACACAGTTCCGGAGGTAATGCAACAACTGGGAATTCTGAGTCTTGAAATTCAGAGGATGCCTAAAAATCCACAGACTGAATTCTTTCACCCGAAAGACGCTCCCTATTTGTCTGTAATTACACCGTCATCGCATGACATGAGTACTATCAGGGGATGGTGGGAGGAGAACCGGGAAAAAACACAAAGGTTTTACAACAATATCCTGGGTGAAACCGGCGGCGCGCCTTACTTCTGTGAATCTTGGATCAACCGTGCCATCATTCTGCAGCATTTGTATTCACCTGCCATGTGGAGTATTTTCCAGCTTCAGGATCTTCTTGGAATGAGTGACAAACTCAGGAGACAAAACCCTGCTGAAGAGAGGATCAATGATCCCGCCAATCCTGTTCACTACTGGAATTACAGAATGCACCTGACGCTTGAAGAATTAATGAAGCAAAAAGAATTCAATAAAGAATTGAGAGATTATGTGGTGAATAGCGGGAGAGGGTGAGAAATATAACAATATCGAATAACGAATATAGAATAACGCCCGCCCGTACCGAACGATACGTTCGGGCGTGAATATCGAATATCAAACAGAGTAGCGAATAGGAATAAGGGGTTCGAAAATTTATGTTAATCGATCTCTGTGACGAACAGGTGAATTAATACACTCGTGAAATTATGAACTCAGAAA
>JBJMLW010000378.1:0-2956 GCA_045805105.1 Flavisolibacter sp.
CTCAATCGCAATACAATGCGGCCTTGCAGAATATAAGGAGCCTGAAAGCAAATACACAAAGTACAAGAACAAGCCTTGAAGCTGCAAATAAAAACCTCAGTCGCACCACGCTCACTGCACCAATGGATGGTGTGATCTCCTCTCTGTCTGTAAAAAAAGGTGAACGCGTTGCAGGCAATAGTTTCAATGTCGGAACTGAAATGATGCGTGTAGCAGACCTGAGCGGAATGGAAGTAAGGGTGGATGTTGGTGAAAATGATATTGTAAAAGTAAACATAGGAGATTCTGCTGATGTTGAAGTGGAAGCATATAACAACAGGAAATTCAAAGGTGTCGTAACCCAGATAGCCAGCAGTACTACCCGAACCAATGCATCGCCAACTTCGGGCGATGTTACCAATTATGAAGTACATATCAGGCTCGATCCTGCTTCTTACAGGGATCTTGTAGATCCGACCCGTCCAAAAAAATTTCCTTTCCGTCCGGGAATGAATGCCAGTGCTGATATCAAAACAAAAAGAAAAGAAAATGTAATCAGTGTCCCTATCAGCGCAGTAACAGTAAGGATCAGCGGCAGCGACAAATCGGTGGAGGACAAGAAAAAGGAAAATTCGGGTAATACAGAGGAAGCCGATAATTCCACAACTGCAAAATCCGGTGACGAACTTGAAGAAGTAGTTTTTGTTCTGCGTTCTGATGAAACTGTTGAAAAGAAAACAGTAAAAACCGGTATTCAGGATATCAACTTTATTGAAATTGTCTCCGGACTAAAGGGGGATGAAAAAATTGTAACAGGCCCTTACACCGAGTTGAAGGAAAATCTGAAAACAGGGAAGAAAGTAAAGGTGGTGACGAAGGAGAAGTTGTTTGAAAAATGAGGACGTGAAACGTGAAACGTCAAACGGCAGATTTTTAAGATTCATGATTTTTTTGATTTTTTTGAACGGTTTCACGTTTCACGTTTGACGTTTCACGAATTGACGATTGACGATCAAGATTATCCATGAAACAAAAACTGAAAATCGGAGTAATAGGCAACGGCAGTTGGGCAACAGCACTGGTGAAAATGCTCACTGATAACGAACACAAAGTGAACTGGTGGATTCGCAATCCCCGGTCGATTGAACATATCAGCAAAAGAAGGCATAATCCCAATTATCTTTCGTCAGTTTACTTTGATCCTTCATTGCTTTATCTGAGTGAAGACGTAAACAATATTATCACTGCATCGGACCTCCTGGTTCTTGCAGTACCTTCTGCATATATTGAAAGTGTATTGCAAAAGGTTGATAAAAATGATATGAAAGGAAAACTAATCCTTTCTGCCATTAAGGGATTGATCCCTGGACCTGATGTTCTGCTGAATGATTACCTGGAAAAAAATTTTGGTGTTCCTCTGAAAAATTACTTTGCTGTTCTTGGTCCGTGCCATGCAGAAGAAGTAGCAGCTGAAAAATTATCGTATCTCACTTTTTCAGGAATAAACAGGAAGATGACCGAAGAAATTGCCGGTCATTTCAACACTGGTTATATCAATACAATTATCAATACTGATATACTTGGTGTTCAGTATGCTGCCGTTCTCAAAAACATATATGCACTGGGTGCCGGTATTGCGCATGGTCTTGAATATGGTGATAATTTCCTCAGTGTATATATTGCAAACAGCGCTGATGAAATGGCTGGTTTTCTTCGTGTGGTAGGGGCACTCCATATGGTAGTTGGCGAGCACCTCTCAACCGATCCGGTCACTCATAAAAAGGACATTAATTATGCGGCCTCAGTTTACCTGGGCGACCTGCTTGTTACCTGTTATTCTCTTTACAGCCGTAATCGCACCTTCGGTGCAATGATCGGCAAAGGGTATACTGTGCAGTCTGCACAACTCGAAATGAATATGGTTGCCGAAGGATATTATGCATCCAGATGCATTTTTAATATCAATAAAAAACTTGGTGCTGATATACCTGTGGCTGAAACGATTTATAAAATACTGTGGGAAAGGATGAATGCCTCTGAAGGATTCGCAAAGGTGGAAGAAGTGTTGGTTTGATCTTACAGTTGAACTAAATCATCCTGGTGTTATCCTTAACACTTCAAAAGATCCCTTCAGATTTATAAATTCATTGACATTGTTGAAAATCTTTATGCGGTGTTCATACTACCGTTTCTTTTGGAACACAATCCCGTTAGCGCGGGACGCAAGGGTCGCAAAAGAGCGTTAATTATATAAATCCAACTATATTACTTCAAAAAAATTTCTGAAATCATAGAACGAATTAAGCCTGACATGAATCATTTTAAATCATTCGAAAGGAAATAAATATACATATTGCGCCCTTTGCGCAACCCTTGCGTCTCCCGCTTTAGCGGGGATTGCGATAGTTCATTTTATCGCCGGATAAAGGAACTTTAAAGTCCATTCTTTCATCGCAATAACCTTCTAATAATTATTTAGGTAAGTCAATTCTCTTTCCGGTTAGTGTATAGATATTAAAATAATGAGCCACCTTCCCACTTCTTTTAATTTCAATCACCTTAGCCAGTTGAATATCCTTATAGAATTTCCTGTATTCATTAACCCCAGGCCATTTGACATCTGAAGTCATTACACATAATGCAGTATCAGGAATAGTGGTGAAGCCCCTGTAGTGGTTCATCCAGAAATACTGGTGAAGATTCTGCTCGGAGCCAACACCTATCATTGGAATTCCTGCAGGCCTTGCAAAATAATATTCCACATGGCAACCATTCCAGAATGCGCAAACAAGTGGTGTTTTATCTGGCAGGTGGTGATACTGTTGCTGTTCATGGTAAAAGTCTGAAAATTCTTTCCCTGCTTTTTTCCATCCATACATGTCCAGGCTGTAATCATGTCTTCCGAGGTTTTCACTCGTTTGTTCACCCCATGTTCCGGGAAAATAGTTCAGGAGTAACAACCCTCCCGTTATTCCAA
>JBJMLW010000379.1:0-4139 GCA_045805105.1 Flavisolibacter sp.
CAAACGTTTTTTCACTAAAACTGATGGAAGTTACCGGATAGAGAAATCCATACGTGACCTGTGTGTTTTTGCACCGCACAATATGCTGAAGGATCCACCTTTTTCAAGGATAGACCTGATCAGCTGTTGCAATCTCATGATTTACCTGGATGATGTTTTACAAAAGAAAATACTGTCAACATTCCATTATTCACTGAATCCTGAAGGCCTGCTTGTCCTGGGTAAATCTGAAAGTATCGGGCCATCAACACAACTGTTTTCCGTTATTGAAAAAAAATTCAAGGTATTTGCAAGAAAAAGAGATATCAACCAGAGAATAGTTTCAGACCTGAATTACAGGTTACACGATTTTGATAGAAACCCTGTCCGTGCCATTTCTAAAGAAACCCAAATGGAACAGAACCAGGGAATAGACCTTGAAAAGATGGTTGATGGAATACTCCTTGACAAATATATTCCTGCAAGTGTCGTTATCAATAATCATCTGGAAATACTTCAATTCAGGGGCTCAATAGGTTTGTTCCTGGAACCCTCATCTGGAAAAGCAAGCCTGAACCTATTAAAGATGGCGAGGGCTGGATTGTCATTTGAACTTCGTAATACAATACACAAAGCATCCAAATCGGGACAACCGGCAAAAAAAATTGGTATTGAACTTATCATTAACAATGTTCTTTCTTTAATTACCATTGAAGCGGTTCCACTGCGATCTGAAACTGAAGACAAATTGTTCCTGGTACTTTTCAACCAGGTACCTGTTCCGGAGCTTTCAGAAATCCGGACCACAAAATCAAAAGATAAACTCGTTCGTCAGCTTGAAGATGAATTAAAGGCTGTTAAGGATGATATGCGTTCCATCATTGAAGAACAGGAAGCAGGCAATGAAGAATTACAATCAGCCAATGAAGAAATTGTTTCCAGCAACGAAGAACTCCAGAGTATAAATGAGGAACTCGAAACTTCCAAGGAAGAACTGGAATCAGCGAATGAAGAATTGATGACGATCAATACCGAATTGCAGATGCGGAACGAACAACTGGCGGAAGCATTTGAATATGCCGAAGCTGTTTTTGAAACCATCAGGGAGGCAATCCTCATTCTTGATAAAGACCTCAGGATAAAATCTGCAAATAATTCATTCTATAAAATTTTCAGTACTACTGAAGAAGAAATTGAAGGGATGCTCATTTTTGAACTGGCTAACCGGGCATGGGATATACCGGTATTCAGGGATTTACTTTTAAACAAACTTTCCAAAATCAACCAGTTGCATGGAATAGAAATCATACACAGCTTTCCTGTTATTGGAGAGAAAATTCTGCTTGTTAATGCATGTAAGGTGGTACAGAAAATACACCAGCAACAATTAATTTTACTGGCCTTTGAGGATATTACTGAGCTGAGGAAACACGGAGGATAACCGGGTAGTTGAACATCTTTTTCATTCCGTCTGTTTCTGTGTGATCTTCAGCATTTCCTTCATCCGGTCTATATGCAGTTGCAGTTCTTCCGCCTTACGCTGGTGTTCTTTTGCGAAGCGGTTAAATCCCTTTTCTTTTGTTTGATCTTCCATTTTTTTGAGCAGATTTTTTCTTTCCTCCATCATTCTCAGTGCAACCCATAAAGTTGAATCAAGGGCTTCAGATTGTTTTACTGCCAGGTCTGCCTGGGAATAAGAATGACCAGTATGACACTTGTAACGGTTGATCTTGCCGTTTTCAACCATAAATAATATTCCACCGCAATCCGGACATGTATAAACAGACTTATCACCGAGTTTTTCAATTACTTCAATTCCTGTTGCCATTTTTTCGGCAATCATTGCTTCAGCTAAAATATCCTGGGGAACTGTTTCATCTGTGAATTCCTTGCTTGCAATAATATCATCCAGAAGGGGACCCATTTCCTGGAGAGATACGCAATGATCCACTTCCATCCGGTTCAAAACAGACAACGGCATATCGGGGTATTCTGCTTCATTGGGGTCCTGCACAATCAGCGTACCCCCACTTCTTTTAATTGCCCACATACCGGATGTACCATCATCAAGAAGGCCTGTCAGGATAATTCCAATTACGTGACTATTGTAAGCGGCTGCTGCAGAACGGAACATGACGTCTATGGATGGCCGCCACCTGTTTTCTTCAGGGCCATGTCCAAGACGGATTTCATTTTTCTTGATCAGCAAATGAAAATTAGGCATGGCAATATAAATATTACCGGTCTTTATTTTTTGGCCTTCGGTTGCCCGGTGGCATTCAAGGGTTGTATGCTGTTGAAGTTTGTGGACTAAAAAATCGCTTATCCCTTTACGTGAGAGGTGTAGCACAATAAAAAAAGCAGCGCTCCATTCCTCTTTAAACTGAGTTACCAGTTCCACCAGTGCATTCAATCCGCCAGCCGAAGCTCCAACCACGATAATATGATCCGGTTCATCTATTCTTCTTGCCACTTTATTTCGTTTATCCTTTTATTGCAATTACTATACCTTTTGATTTTTCTATCAAATTGAAAATCAATAATGCTTAAATATTATTGCCAAGTTACAAACTCGAAAAAATTAAAGAATCATTTAATAATGATTTGTTATACACACTGAATCTCATCCGTAATTCAGGCAGCATTAAAAAAGCGGTGTGAATAACTACAACGGTAAAAAATGGAACATTTTACCTGTAGAACCGGATACACAAGACGATGGAATTCGCATGAAAAATGTTTAAAATGAATATGGCACTTTTTTTTATCGGCTAAGAAAAACACATATTATGGCCAACATGAATGACAACGAAACCAGCTTTAAAAAATCAGTAAGAGGCTTTGCTGCTATGTCTCAGGAAAAACAAAGGGAAATCGCCCGCAAGGGTGGCCGCGCAGCACATGAACAGGGAGTTGCTCACCAATGGACTTCACAGGAAGCCAAGGAAGCAGGAAAAAAAGGTGGTCAGGCTCGAGGCAAAAGAAATTCAGACAGAGCAGCAGCATAATCACAGTATATTTCGAAGGCCGGATCCGGCCTTCGAATTTATTGAGCCGGAAATGTCACCTGTCTTAAAATTGTTTCACCTACAGGCTTCAGGTACACAGTTTCAGTTTTTCTTGATACAGGATTATAAAGGTTTGTTTTAACAAGCATTTTGCCTAAAGCCGTCTGACCTGCTTTTTGTTTTTTATACTGGTAGATGATTTTCTTTTCCGGAGTATAATAATAATCATGAAATCCAGGTAACGGGAATGATCGGGTAACGGTTTCAGTTGCCTTAACTGGTGCTGCCAGAACAAGCGCTCCATAAGTAAAATAATAATCACGTTTATTATCCTCGTGCACCACAACCTGCGGAGAAAATTCAATTCGTACAATCTGCCGCCCTGACCATTTTTTGCGAACAACAATATACCCGTTTTCCTCCCTGTAAAAAGTACTGACGGAAAATTTTTCTGCCCATGATGGAATCCGGATCTTGAGGGTGAACTCCAACTTTTCACCGTACACTTCGAAACTGACTGCGTTCGTATAAGGATAACCGGTATTTTCTATAATATGTATTCTTAAACCATTAACCATGGTATTCACTTCGCAGGGTCCAAGGAGTGCAGCTATGAGTGTATCGTTACTTTTCACCCACATGTTTTGAATAAAATAGGGAGCGATCCTTCCGGCATTAGGAACACAACAAACTGCAGCATCCTGGTGCGCAGGAGAATATTTATACCGTGTCTGTTTCACTGATGAATTACCGTTAAGGCCACCCGTCATCTGGTATGAATTATCCGTTTTCAGATAAGCAATACAGCTGCCGTCCTGCCGACGGGCACCCTGTGCCGCATTGAAAAAAATCTTTTCTTCAGCATCCGGAAACCGCAGGTCGGCCGTTTTTATAAATAATGAAGAATAACTGTGAAGCAGTTCATGAAGAGAACAATATTCATATCCACGGTCAGTTGCATCAGCATCTGTACCTCCGATCCATTCATCTCCTACCGGTGCACCGGATGGAACGATCATTTTATCAATTTTGCGCAGGTAATTTTTTAATGCATCATAAAGCATCGGGTTACCGGACGCATAAAATGCAGCTGCAACAGCACGAAGATGCTCATAAGTATGTACACCATGACCCTTTAATGGAATGGTATTG
>JBJMLW010000380.1:0-3499 GCA_045805105.1 Flavisolibacter sp.
TTCAGCTGGTCCACCATCGTATTGATGGTATTTTTCAATTCAAGGATCTCACCCTGAACATCAACCGTAATTTTTTTACTGAGGTCACCATTAGCCACAGCTGTTGTTACATCAGCAATGTTCCGCACCTGGGCGGTAAGGTTACCAGCCATCAGGTTTACCGAAGCCGTCAGATCTTTCCACACACCACCAACACCTTTTACTGTTGCCTGACCTCCCAGCTTTCCTTCCGATCCTACCTCGCGCGCAACCCTTGTTACCTCTGCAGAAAATGAATTCAGCTGGTCCACCATCGTATTGATGGTATTTTTTAATTCAAGGATCTCACCTTTTACATCCACTGTAATTTTACGTGAAAGGTCACCGCGTGCAACCGCAGTTGTTACTTCCGCGATATTTCGCACCTGGCCTGTCAGGTTTGATGCCATCTGGTTTACCGAATCGGTCAGATCTTTCCATGTACCTGCAACACCCTGAACTTCTGCCTGGCCACCAAGCTTACCCTCAGTTCCCACTTCCCTGGCCACCCTTGTTACCTCGGAAGAGAAAGAGTTCAGCTGATCCACCATGGTATTGATGGTATTTTTCAATTCAAGGATTTCTCCCTGTACATCCACCGTAATTTTTTTCGAAAGGTCGCCTTTTGCAACCGCCGTCGTTACTTCTGCAATATTTCTTACCTGTGCTGTAAGGTTACCGGCCATCTGGTTAACCGAGTCTGTAAGATCTTTCCATACTCCGGCTACTCCTTTTACTTTTGCCTGGCCTCCAAGTTTTCCTTCAGATCCTACCTCTCTTGCTACACGGGTTACCTCCATTGAAAACAGGTTCAGCTGTTTCACCATGTCATTAACTTCTGTTGCAATTCTGGCAAATTCTCCCTGTAAAAGGTGATCTCCAATCTGCAAAGGCATTTCCTGCGAAAGGTTACCCTTCGCTACGGAACTGATTACATGCGCAATCTCAATTGTTGGGTGTACAAGGTCGGAAATCAGGCTGTTGATAGATTCTGCCGCTGTATTCCATGAGCCACGGGCCAACCTTGGCAGCTCTACTCTATGATTGAGTTTACCTTGCTTGCCAATAACTTTTCTTGCTTCAGTTAATTCCTTAACAAGAATTTCATTAAGGGTGATAATATCATTTAGTGTATCGTAAATGTTTCCAGGTAACCCAAGCTCATCATTCGGCATCCGCACTGAAAAATTGCCATTGCGTACTTCAGCCAGAACCTTCAATAATTCCCTGGAATTGAGAAATGGTTCGAACTCCGAAGCTGGCAATGTTGATACCGGGCTTATAGTACTGGAAGATTTTCCATTTGATTTAGGATGTTTCCCGTTTGTTTTTGGCGGGGTTTTGGAAACATTTTTGTCAGCCAATACGGGAGAAGATGATGCATGTAATGCACCATTTGCTTTTGTTTTTTTGGTACTCATGTTAAAGGGTGTAATTAGCGATTCAAACCTAAAGAAAAAACCATGCAAATAAGAATCTATTTTGAATTTTTTAACGGGACAATGACTTTAAAATGATTGTTTTGTAGTCCTGTTACGAAAAATAACAAAATCACGGTGGTCCATTACCTTTAATGATATTTTCTGAAGGTTATTAAATTAAAAACAACATTCAATTTTCTCTCATGCTTAAAAGAATACTCCTTGGAATTCTGATCATCATTTTACTTTCTCAATTTATCAGACCGCCACATAATGACGGCGATGCCTCATCTCCTGCTGATATTACACATATGGTGACGGTGCCGGACAGTGTTATGGGTATTCTGAAAACAGCATGTTACGATTGTCATTCAAATCATACAAATTATCCCTGGTACAGCAGGATCACTCCTGTAAACTGGTGGCTGAATAACCATATCAATGAAGGCAAGCGTCACTTAAATTTTTCAAACTTCATCACGGGTAGTCATAAAAGAATGATCAAAAAAATGGACGAAGTGGGTGAAACAGTTGAAAAGCATGAAATGCCACTCAATTCTTACACCTGGATTCATAAAGATGCACGGCTTAATGATGCACAACAAAAAATGATCATCGACTGGGCTAAGGATGCAGAACAGAAAATTCTTCAGGATTCTCTTCAGAAAATGCCGCATTAAACTGTTTGCTGAACCCTTTGCTGACTGACCTGTTCCTGTTTCGGTTTTTCAACGGGTAATTTTGGCCGGTAGAATTCTTTGAATATCAGCCGAAGGCTCTGGTCATACGTGAAATAGCTATAGATCCAGTTAATGAATACAATGATCCTGTTCTTCACACCAAGTATAAGAAACAGGTGAAGACCCATCCAGATAAACCACGCAAATAAACCACGAAAATGCATTTTAGGCTTCGGCAGGTCAACCACGGCCAGGTTCCGTCCTACTGTAGCCATCGATCCCTTATCAAAATATTCAAATTCAAACCGGTCATTGGAACCTCTTTCTATCCTTTTGAGATTTTCATAAAGATTATCAGCCTGGTTAATTGCAACATTTGCTACCTGCGGATGACCTTTTGGATAAAAAGGCGTTTCCATGTAAGCGAGGTCACCAAGCACATACACATTATCAGAACCTTCCATTTTATTATGACGATCAACCTTTATCCTGTTTCCGCGGACAACTAATGTGGGATCAATACCTTTAGGAACATTCCCTCTGATACCAGCTGCCCAGATCACGGTATTGGTTGGAATTGTTTTCCCATCTGCCAGGTAAACCTGCTCGCCATCAAAATCTTTCACCACTGATTTCGTAAGAACAGTAACGCCAAGCTTTTGCAGATATTTCTGCGAATCTTCTGAAGATTTTCCACTCATGGTGGCCAAAACTTTTTCTCCGCCTTCCAGCAGGTAAATGTTCATTTTATTAAAATCAAGTTCCGGATAGTCTTTCGGCAATACATATTTTTTCATTTCTGCCAGTGCACCGGAAACTTCAACTCCTGTAGGGCCTCCTCCAACGATTACAATATTGAGTAGTTTTTGTAATTGAAGTTCATCTTTTGACATCAGTGCATCTTCGAAATTCTGTACAAGCCGGTGCCTTATTTGCAAGGCTTCCACAGTTGACTTCATCGCGAATGCATTGCTGGCTACATTCTGGTTGCCAAAAAAATTTGTGTCGGCACCCATCGACATCACAAGGATATCGTAACTGATCTCTTCTGTATCAGTAATGATTTTATTTTCCTGAAGAACTACATCTTTCACTTCTTCCACGCGTATCCTGACATTTTTGCTTTTCTGAAATGCCTTTCTTAACGGGAAAGAAATATTACTCGCATCAAGTGCAGCAGTTGCAACCTGGTAAAACAATGGCTGGAACTGGTGGTAATTGAATTTATCAATCAAAAGAACTTCAAATCCGGCCTTATTATTCAGCTTGCGCGCTAATTTCAGCCCGGCAAAGCCGGCTCCAATGATTACTACTCTGATAGCCATAATTCCTTATTTGACTTCATCGCGAAAGCATTGCTGGCTACATTCTGGTTGCCAA
>JBJMLW010000381.1:0-4184 GCA_045805105.1 Flavisolibacter sp.
CTGTGGGTCGAAAATTGTTCCAAGGTTTTCAGTATTTCTTTTCATCACCTGGAAAAAATCGTAAGCTTCTTTCGTAAGCGCATATTGCCTCACCAGGATGCTGTACCTTACAGCGATTTTTTCAGATGCATTAGGTATTTGCAACAGCGGGGCTTCTGTAATCACATCCGACTGCAAGCGTATGGATGATCCTAATAAAATATTGCTCGACTTATTACCTTTCCAGCAATTTAATGCCTGCTCACCGGGAAAGATTCTGCGCCTTACCTGATTATTCTCATATTTATAATATGAATTGTACGATGAAAGGATTTCCCATGTTTCTGTATAATCCCATTTGTAATACCATGTATTGTTTTGCGGGTCATGAGTATTGGCAAAGATGATTACATTGCCATCCTGTTGTCTCCAGCTGAGACTGTCGATATCGGGAGTTGGTTTCACGGGGACAAAGTCAGACAGATATTCGGTACCATTTGATGTATGAATGTGAAGCCTGTATAGAATCGAAGGATTTAGTGAAAGCTGTGCAGCATAAAAACCATCGCCATTATCCGCTAATGGTACAGAACTACTGTCGCTGCCTTCAACTTTTAGCTGTGCATGTAATTCAGGCTGAACATCAGTTGACCTGTTAAGTGATGACGACCTCGATAACCTGATATTTGTAATCTCATTTCCGCTGTTGAGCATTCCTTCCACAACAAGCAGAGATTGTGACGCAACTCCAGAAGGAAGGTCATAATGTTCTTTGCATCCTGAAAAGAAAATCAATGCTGAAACTACCATGTACACATATTTCTTCATTGAAAGCGAATATTAAAATTGATAAAAGGAATGATGCTTCCAAATATGGATAATTTATAACCATTAATAAGCCCATTTTCGGAAACGAAATAAACAGAATATGGATTTTTCCTGCCGGTAAGATTGTAAACTCCAATTGTCCATGAATTATGTGTGCGCTGCTTTACTTTATAATTTCCGTCAATATTCATTGCGAAATCTGTCCGGAAATAATCAGGAATACGATAAGCATTCCGTTCAGAATATAGCACACGTTGTGACCCCGCATAGTAATATCTTCCAACAGGAAGCGTAATTGGTCTTCCGGTACTGTAATTCACATTAAGTGACATACTGAAACGGTGGTTGATTTTAAAATTGCCAATGAGTAGTACTTCATGAGGCTTGTCGTAGTTAGCAGGATAATAATTTCCTCCGTTAACGGGTTCACCCGCAGTTGAATCGTCCATCTTCAGAAGAATCCTCGAATAGGTGTAACTAATCCATCCGTTTAGTTTTCCTTCTGCTTTCTTTACCATGAGTTCGATGCCATAAGCTTTTCCTTTTGTTGGAAGTACATCAGTTTCTATATGATGATTTAATACCAGGATTGCACCAGGTTTGTAATCGAGGTAGTCGTTGATTTTCTTATAATAAACCTCTGCCGAAGTTTCAATGGTATTGGACTTAAAATTTTTATACACACCTGCAGAATACTGATTTGCTTTCTGTGGGCGGATATTTACGTCACTTAGTTTCCAGATGTCGGTTGGTGCAATTGCAGTGGTATTCGACATCATATGAACATATTGCCTCGTTGTATTAAATGCAGCTTTTAAAGAAAGATCCGTACGCAGACTATACCGAATGGATATCCTGTATTCAGGAGCCATGTATCTTTTAATGCTGTTTCCGTTTTCATACATTTTAGTACCAACCTGGTTAGATTCATCCCTGGGAAGGCCATCAGCATACAAACGCACTTCCTGCGGACCAAGATAATTATACAATGAGAACCTGATGCCAGCCTGCAGAGAAAGATTATTATTTATCGAATACCTGTCTGATAAATATATAGCTGATTCCAATGCCTGTTCTGCAGGGATGTTGTCAGTACGCACCTGTGAAGTTGAATGATAAGGCTCATAATAACCAGGGTGCAGCTTATAATAAATTGTACTGATACCGGTTTCAATTGTATGTTTCAGATTGACATAATAAACAAGATCAGATTTCAGGTTGCCTTGTGCGATGTCAAAACCCATTTTATAGGCATTTGGATTGTCCTTATCGTTGTTCACTTTGTACTGGTACTTGTCGTAACCTGATGTTACAAAAAGGTTGACCTTGCTGTTAAAGTTATGTTTCCATTTAACAGAAATGTTTCTATTTGAATAATTGTAAACAGTGTCATTCGCAATGCTGAACCTGTCGTTGCTTGCATAGCCTGTGAAATAAAGGTCATTTTTCTTATTCACCTGGTGATTGATATTAAGATTAAAATCATTAAAAGACGCCCGGCTCTTTTCATACGCGTCCGGAAGAAGTCCAATCAGCCAGTTGGCATAAGTAGTGCGCGCACCGGCGATAAATGAAGTTTTGTTTTTAACCAGTGGGCCTTCAATATTGATCCGGCTTGTGATCAATCCTATTCCAGCTGAACCTGCAAAATTCTTTTTATTTCCTTCACGCGTAGAAATATCCAGTACCGATGAAAGCCGGCCACCATAATGTGCTGGGATACTGCTCTTGTATAATTCAATATCCTTTACAATTTCAGGATTCAATGCAGAAAACATTCCGAAGAAATGAGAAGGATTGTAAATAGTGGCATCATTCAGCAGAATCAGGTTCTGATCGGCCGCGCCACCCCTCACATTAAATCCTGTGCTTGCCTCTCCTACTGTTTTTACTCCCGGTAAGGTTAATACAACCCGAAGAACGTCTGCTTCACCAAACACGGTAGGTACTTTTTTTATAGTAGAGAGTGTCAATCGTTCCACTCCCATTTGAACCCTGTTTACCTGTGTGGCATTTTTGGCTACAATTACTACTTCTTTCAGGCGTTCAACCTTTTCATTTAATTCAATGTCGAACTTACCATCGCTATAAACCATCAACTGGTATTCAGTAGTGGTTAAACCAGAAGCCTGAACATTCAGAACATGCGGTCCTGGTGGAAGTACAACAGAATAATAACCATAAGCATCTGTTGTTACTGTTCGATTCAATTTAGGTTCATATATAAGGGCATTAATAACAGGCTCGCCGGTTCTGAAATTTCTCACGCTTCCCGAAAGTGTAGCCAACCCGTTTTTTACAGGTGATGTTCGTGATCCGATTTCATATAATTTGTTTTCAGAAACGCTTTTCACCACCACAGCGCTGTCAATTAAACCAGGAAGGATGGCTGTTTCATCTCCTGATAATATAGAATTACCGGGAAACCCTGCAGGAAGTTTTGTAAGGATGCGATATTTCCGGGTAAGGAAAACATGGCCGTTGTCATCAAATGCAAAATGAATATCTGTATTGGAGAAAGCACGGTCAAGCACCTGTTGCAGGGTTGCATTATTATATGAAACAGAGATAAACGTATTGTTGAATAGGGAGGAATCGTAATAAAAATATATGGGCGTTTTCTGTTCAAGTTCCTTGATGAACTGTTTGAATGGCACTTCTTTAAAATCGCCATTCAATAAACGATCCTGACTAAAGGCCGAAAAATAAGATGACATCAGTATAATAAAGAAAATACCAAAAGTGCTAAGCTTCATTTTCATTGATTATAGGTGCCTGCAACCAGTTTAATTGCCTGTTCCATTTCCTTTTTAAAATGGACGTGATTTTTTTTCAGAATTTTTTTTATTTCTTTCTTCATGTTGCCTGTATACTGCATTATATCTTCTTCATTCCGGATAGAATGAAAACGTCCATCCATCATCAGGTAATAATCATCTGCCTCGATGTATTCACGCTCTGATTCCGTACCCGTAATGGTTTCATTGATTCTTTTGTGTCTTCTGACAAGAATGGTCATAGCGCCCTGTAACAAAACATCATAAAAACCTGGAGAAAGCGTAACCTGTGGATCTGCTACATTAATAAAACGATGCCCTTCAATTGTAAAATACTCAACCCGGGGACTAAATAGAATAATACCAAATCCATTCGGACTTTCAACAATTAATTCGTCGGCAAGGATATCATAATGAAGAGGAATATTTCTATAAAACATTCCATCGTAAATAACATTACCATTGCTCCAGTCAGGTGTGAGAAAATAAGCCGTTCCCTTTTCCAGGTTTCCGTACCCCATGTGCTGCACACCATTATATATTGCAGCCTGTTGGTTACGTGCGCTGTCATACAGCCTTCTTGCAGCGATATAATTTTTA
>JBJMLW010000382.1:0-3830 GCA_045805105.1 Flavisolibacter sp.
AATCTGATGGGATTTATTGCCTCGGATATTCGCTACAAACCCGATACCGCATGCGTCGTGCTCAAAGGCCGGTGAGTAAAGACCAGTAAAATTGCTTGCCATATAAAATAATTAAAGTCTATCCCTAGTCAGTGGATAGCAAGCAATTGAAATGAAAATAGGGAAAATTTCCGAATTACGGCCCGGACCTTGGTAATTAGGGGAAAAAAAGCAGCGGGCTTCGAGCGGCGTGCAGGGGAACTCAACTCTACTCGTTTTGCAGGTGATCTCCGCATCACGGGGTCTATTTTCAACTTTGAACCCGGAACTTTCAAGTTTTTATTATCCAAGAACTTGTTAATTAATACCGTGCTATTAACTGCTTTTGTATATTTTGATTTTCTTGCATCCATATAACTACTGCAAATGAAGAGAAGAAGATATCTAACTGCCATTATCTGCCTTCTGTCCTGTACTCATTTATTCGCACAAAAAGCTACCATCAATGGCTATGTCAGCGATAAGAAAACAGGCGAACGGCTATTAGGAGCATCTGTATTCATAATCAACAAGAGCATAGGTTCCACTTCCAATGCATATGGTTTTTACTCCCTAACGATTCCAAAAGACTCTGTTGAATTGAGTTTTTCATATACGGGATATGCACCGCAAATACAAAAGATTGCACTATTTGCCGATACAACACTCAATATTGAATTGCTTCCTTCGCAGGAACTGACCGAGGTAGTGGTTAAAGCAACAAGAAAGGAAGCAATACAAAACCGAACTCAAATGAGTACGATTGAGTTGCCTGTATCAACCATCAAGTCGCTTCCCGCATTTTTAGGCGAATCCGATGTGTTGAAGGCAATCCAATTACTTCCCGGTGTGCAGGCAGGCAGCGAAGGTTCTTCAGGCATTTATGTACGCGGTGGCGGACCAGACCAAAACCTCATCTTACTGGATGGCGTACCTGTGTATAATGTATCACACCTGTTTGGATTTTTTAGTGTGTTCAATACAGATGCATTGAATAGTGTGGATGTAATGAAGGGCGGATTTCCTGCACGATACGGTGGCAGACTTTCATCTGTGATTGATATCCGCATGAAGGAAGGTAATAAAAATGAATTTGCAGGAGAGGGTGGTATAGGAGCCATTGCTTCGCGACTGACACTGGAAGGACCGATCGGTAAGAAGAAAAATATTTCTTACATGATCAGCGGGAGAAGGACCTATCTCGATCTTTTCATGCGACCCATCATCAAAGCGCAGTCACATGGTGATGTTGATGCGGGTTACTTCTTTTATGATCTTAATGGCAAAGTGAATTTTACGCTGGGTAAGAAAGACCATCTCTATTTGAGTGGTTATTTCGGCAATGATAAATTCTTTGCAAATGAAAAAAATAATTCCGGCCAGGACAAAAGTTCATTTGAATCGGACCTGTTGTGGGGAAACGTAACTGCAGTAGCACGCTGGAATCATGAATTCAGCCGAAAGCTTTTTGGTAACCTTACTTTTTATAACAGCCGTTACAATTTTACTGTTTCTGCGGAGGACAAATCACAACGATCGGGAAGTACGGACAGGTTTTTTTTGAAATACTTCAGCGGTATAACAGACTGGAGTGGACGATATGACATCGATTACCTCCCGAATCCAAATCACTTTATTAAAGCAGGAGTCAGCGTTATTGATCATTACTACAAACCCGGAGCTGTGCAAAGTAAGATCCAGTCCTCAGGATATAATGAGGATACAACGATCAAGTACCGGTTCATCCATGCGCAGGAGTATGATGCTTATGTGGAAGACGATATACGTCTCAGTCCAAAATTGAAAACAAATATTGGTTTGCATTTTACGGGATTCTCGGTAATGAATGAGTTCCATACCTCGATTCAGCCAAGGGTTTCCATACGTTACCTCTTGAATTCAGATTTTAGCATCAAGGCGTCTTACGTCAAGATGAATCAATACATCCACCTGCTTACGAATAGCGGAGTTGGTTTGCCGACTGATCTCTGGGTACCCGTGACAAAAAAAGTTCCTCCACAGATTGCACACCAGGTAGCTCTGGGATTGTCTTACCTGCATAAGAACAAATACGAAATGAGCATTGAAGGATATTATAAAACAATGAAGAATGTGATTGAATATTCCGAAGGGGCTTCTTTCGTAAATGCACAGAACAATTGGGAAGACAAGGTAGAAATCGGAAAAGGCTGGAGTTATGGTGTTGAATTATTTCTTCAGAAAAAGTTGGGTAATACAACAGGAATGCTGGGTTATACTTTGAGTTGGACCAACAGGCAATTCGATAACCTTAATTATGGAAAGACATTTCCCTACAAGTATGACAGGAGACATGATTTTAAGGTGGCAGTGGTTCATAAAGTGAGTAAGGGTTTTGAACTAAGTGCCGATTGGGTCTTTGGAACTGGCCAGGCGATTACACTTCCAACCGAAGTGTACATGGGTAACAACGGCAGCGAAGTAGAAGTGTATGATGGAAGAAATAGTTTCCGAATGCGCAGCTATCATCGCATGGACCTCGGAATGAAATTTATCAAACAAAAAAAATGGGGTGAACGTGCCTGGGTGATAAGCGTATATAACATGTACAACAGGCAAAATCCATTCTTTATTTACAGGAATTATGATTACAGTTCCAACAAGCCTGAGTTCAGGCAGGTATCATTGTTTCCTATCATTCCAGCTGTAAGTTATCAGTTCAAATTTTAAATGAATTAAGATGAAAGCATTTTACTTTCTTGCTATAGTTGCTGTGGTGGTTTCCGCCTGCGAGAAAAAAGTAATTATTGATATTCCACAAAAATCACCAAAGCTTGTCGTGAATGGATTACTTGATTTGAACCAGGTGGTGGAGCTTACAGTGGGTAAAAGCAGGCACGTGCTCGAAGCCAATAATACGAGTATCGAAACTTATGTAGTAAAGAACGCAGTGCCTGTACTCTACGAAAATAATATTGCAATAGATACACTTGTTTACCAACCTCTAAATTATACTTACAAAAGCCCCCGCGGCAAAACTATCGCGGCAGGTAATACTTACACTGTGAAAGTAACCGCTCCTGGTTTTACTGCAGTTGAAACGACAAGTACAGTTCCTTCGCAAAGCGAGATCACTGAAGTAAGTCGCATTAAACATGCAAGGGTCAATTCTAATGGTGAAGACCTGGATGAAGTAACAATCAAATTCAGCGATCCTGTAGGTGAAAAGAACTATTATCTTCTTCAAATACTGGAGGCGCCTTTTGATCCGAGAGACGAGAGCTGGATTTACTGTGTAAGCACTACGGATAAAGACATCGAACCAATTGGTGATAATGCAGACCCTTTGAGTACAGACAATTGTTATGACGGAGGCAGCTTGATCATGAAGGATGATAATTTCAATGGACGCGAAAAGCAATTGAGATTCTATATTCACTCTTCTGAACTTGATGACAGGACCGGCGTAAACGGACAGGTTCAAAAACCATCTGTAAAACTGAGCAGGATAACTGAGGCCCATTTCAAATTCATCAAGT
Source organism: Flavisolibacter sp. (assembly GCA_045805105.1). Taxonomy (GTDB): domain Bacteria; phylum Bacteroidota; class Bacteroidia; order Chitinophagales; family Chitinophagaceae; genus Flavisolibacter. Next base: position 3,537 of record JBJMLW010000382.1, read on the forward strand.
CATTTAATGCATACAATATGTCGGGAGACAATCCATTTGCGGAACCGGCAAATGTTTTTACAAACGTCGTGAATGGCTATGGGATATTTTCTGCGCGTACATCAGTCAGGAAATATTTCTAACCCGGTCTTCATTTTAAAACCGGGAAAGGGAGAGGGAAGCGGTGATCATGCGGATTGTTATGACTTAGACCGGTACTGACAAAAATTTATTTATCATATATGGTTTTGGAAAAAGGAAGGCGGCCTATATTTTTTTAGCCAGACATCTCGGTGTTTCTTTAAACAAAATAAC
>JBJMLW010000383.1:0-5058 GCA_045805105.1 Flavisolibacter sp.
GCATATTTATTCTGAAAATTTATTGACTAAACTGAAGGGAAGCAATAGAACAAAAGTTTTGTGAGCAGCCAGGAGCGAAAACCCTGAACCTGCCCGCCCGAAAGCAGGTCGGAAATTGTGAACCTGTCATCCAGGCCGTCAATTTTTCCGGGTCTAATGATTAGACGCGAGGATCTCCTGGAACTTTGAATAGTTTGAACCGGGAGATGCCCTTCTTATTTCAAAGCAGTAATCATCAAATTATCGAAGCAGAGTTTTTTGAAGTTCCCGCCTGGTGCTTTATAAAAAATGATCCATATGCTGTTCGCTTCCGGAGGAATTTTTAGTGTCTTTTGATAATCGGTCCATTTCCCTTTTACCGGAAGGCTTGCTTTTAACACCTTGCCTCTTATTCCATCCTTCCAGTTCTTTTTATGAAATTCAAATTCGACAGATCCGCCAGATCCCTGTGCATAGGTATAATATGAAAAGCTGAATTTGACCTGGCTGGCTTTTATCGAGCCAGGTATATCAAGAAAACAGCGGATGTAACCGGTGCTGTCTGCACAGAGCGCATATCGAAAACCATGTTCCGCCGGCGCGATTTTCAATTCGGAAACATCGGCAATGTGCCAGTTGCCATTGACTGGTTGCCAGGAAGAATCCAATACTTTGTTTTCAAAGTTTTCTGAAAAGATTACCTGCTGTGCAAATAACTGCGAGCCAGATAGAAACAATAAGATTGCAATCACGAAAAATTTTAAATACACCATGGTCAGAAATGAATACACTCCCGGGTTTTTAGAAGACCCAAATTATGTAAAAGGGCGAACGGTTGCAATAGAATGAAAGTTGTGATTTGATGCATGCATATGCCGGTGGAATGTCCGGATCGATAATGAAACCTCAAAAGAAGAAATCCTTTGCGGATCCTATTCACGTCACTGCTTCCCAAACGCCCTGTTCAACGCCTCCGTCCTGTTTTGCACATGAAGCTTCTCATAAATCTTATGAATGTGCTGCCGCACAGTGGAAGTAGAAATGGAAAGCTTCTCAGCGATTTCTTTATAAAGTAGTCCCTTTGCCAGCTGTTGCAACACCTCATTTTCTCTTTGACTTAATACTTCAACTGACAGTTTTGATCTTTCCTGTTCCTGGAAAATATTTACCAGCTTTCGCGCAATGTTTGCACTCATCGGGGAGCCGCCGTTGTACAATTCTTTCAGTGCTTCTATGAGTTGAACGAGACCTGTATTTTTTAAGAGGTAACCTGTTGCGCCTGCTTTGAGGGCTTCAAAAACTTTTTCATCATTTTCATAAACCGTAAACATCATGAATTGTGTTTTGGGAATTTTGTCTTTCAATTCCCTGATACATTCAATACCATTGAGGCCAGGCAGGTTGATGTCCATGATCACGATGTCGGGCTTCAACGCCGGTAGTTCGTAGATCGCTTCTTCAGCAGTGACGTAGGTATCAAGTACTTTGAATTCAGTATTGAGCGAAATGAATTGTTGCAGGCCATTTCTTACTTCATCAAGGTCTTCTACTATTACCAGGGAAATGCTCATGTGTTTTCAAAAATAAATTAAACCATTCTTAAACCAATAGTACAAAAGTTATTGGATGAATGGGATCTTCATCGTTACGCTTGTGCCTTTTGAACTTATTATTGCCACAGTGCCACCGATGTCTTTCATCCTTTTTTCAATATTGTTGAGTCCATTGCTATACGGCATGGTATCGTCACGTTCAAATCCAATGCCGTCATCCTGTATTTCAATAACAAGGTCCTGATCGAGATGTATGGACATCTTCACATTCTCCGCCTGTGAATGTTTAATTACATTGTGCAGTATTTCCTTTACAGCTAAAAACACATTGCGACGAAATTCTCCACTTACAAAACCTGCCGGAATGTATTCAGGAAAATCGATCTTGCAATGGATGCCACTCTGGCTCAGATATTCGGCGCCGTAAGAACGTGTGTACGAAAGCAGGTCATGAATGGAATCGTTTTTTTCATTTAATGCCCAAACGATCTCACCCATCTTGTCAATCATCTCCGTTGAATAATCCCTGATCTTCATCACATCTTCCTCTATGGGTTGCTGCTGTTGTTTTTTTATTCCAATCGTTTCACTCAAATATTTTATTCGTGAAAGACCAGCACCCAGGTCATCATGCATATCAGTTGCAATCCGGGTTCTTTCTTTTTCAACGGCTTGTTGTTTTTCCAAAACGATCTTTTGGGTTCGCAATTGTCTTTTTAATTTTTCATGATAATACAACCGGAGAATTCCGGTCAGTACTCCAATCACCAATACAATGGCTGCTGTAATCGCCCACCAGCTTTTCCACCAGGGTGCAATGATTGTAAATGAAATCAAAGTTTTCTCTTCACTCCATACGCCGTCCGAACCAGCCGCTTTTAATTTAAAACTATAATTCCCTGGTGGCAGGCCTGCATAACTTACCTCATGTTTTCCGAGGCCATAGATCCATTTTTTATCAACAGGTTCCAGTATCCACAAGTACTTATTATGAAAAGGCTGTGTAAAATCAAGCGCAGTAAAAGAAATTTCAATATTGTTTTGATCATGTTTCAACCTAATGGGATCTGTAAAGGAAAAAAAAGAACTGTCCGGAGATTTAAAAACTGTTATTTGTAAAGGAGGAAATTTTTTTTCAAGTTCATTCCTGTATTTAATGCTATCGGGTATGATGACATCGATTCCTTCAGTTCCTCCCATTAAGATCCATCCATTCGACAGCGCTACACTACCATTCCTGTTGTATTCGGAGTTTACGAGGCCATTGCTTTTTGAATAGTTGGTGAACTCATTTGTTTCTGTGTCGTAACAGCTCAATCCATTACTTGTGCCCAGCCACAGCTTTCCATGCTGGTCTTTTTCCATAGTGTAGATGGTGTTATTGCAAAGGCCATTTTCTTCTGAATACAGTCTGCACTTCCGTGTTTTCAAATCAAAATAATTTAACCCGTACCTCGTGCCCAGCCATAAACCTTTTCGCCCATCAGGGATCACAACATTTACAAATTTGCTGCTGATGCTTTCGCGGTTAGATTCTTCAGGAAGGAAATTTTTCGTTCGGCCTGTTTGATAATTCAGCTGAATCAAGCCGTTTCCATCGCTTCCAATCCAGAAATTATGCCCATCACCTTCATAAAAGCAATTAATGTGATCACCAATATTGTATGTGCGGTTGTCTTTGATCCTCCTGAACTCATTAAAATTTACCGCCCAAAAATCCTGTTGATTGTCCTTGTACAATCCAAATTGCCCATTGTTAAATGTGAGACGACTGGTAGCATCGAAATATTTGTAAAAGGGCATTGCCGATTTTACCGTTTGAAATTGCGGAAATAATTTTTTTATTACCGATGTGTCAAGTGGGTTGAATTTAAATTCCTTTTGTACCAGTTTTTTATTTACCGGGTCAAGGATGGAAGACATCTGTGTTCCGAAATATCGAACAAGAACGGTTTCATCCGGATTCTTAATAAGATCATAAATGGATGAATACGGAAGTTGATAGTTAGCATTTTTGCTGATAGAAAAGTTTATAAAAAGTGATGGTCGTATACTGGCTTTTAAAAGTCCTGCTTCATATAAACCGATCCAAAGGTTACTGAAATTGTCAATGCAGATGTCTTTAACTATAAAATTCTTGCCCAGTGAAGTGGTGTATAAATTTTGTGAGGCATCAATTACTGAATCAGCATCCGGAAGATATTGAAACAGGCGGTTGCCATAACCAATCCAGATATTTCCCTGCTGATCTTCTTTAACCGTTTCAATAAACACTGTACTTCCCAAAACGGATCGGGTTAAAAGAAAATGCTTTTTGCCTTTTTCAGTTTCAAGAAAAAATTTGTTGTCCTCCTGTGTGCAATAGACCAGGACGTTTTTTTTATTAACGAATACAGACGTCACCACCTCGTTTCGCCGTTGAAGATTTTGATAACGGGGAGGAAGTGTTCTTTTGAATTTCAGGCTTATTGAATCAAAACAGAAAACACCATAACTGGTACTGCCGCCGATTAAAATATTTCCCCGTTGGTCTTTAAAAAAAGGAAAATTAAACAGATCCGTGTTTACTGCTGTCGTAGTTTCAACGGTTATGGGACTGAATTGCCTGGATTTTTTATCAAACACGAACATTCCATTAAATAAATTGAACAATAAATAGCGATGGTTTCCATCGATCATTTTCGAAGCACTCTGGTTGCTGTGATTGATGGTGCCAGCAGGAAGCGCATAACGTTCAAATGATCCGTTTTTATCGTCGAGCAGATGAAGGTGAGTATTTGTTAATACCCATTGCCTGCCCTGATCGTCTTCAGCCATATCAATTGTCATGTTGCCTGCAAGAGATTTTTTATCAAAGGGATTGTGCAGGTATTTTCTAAACTCATAACCGTCGTAGCGGTTCAATCCATCATGGGTGGCAACCCATAAATATCCTTTACTATCCTGGCGCGTGGCATAAACAACATTATTGGAAAGTCCATTTTCAATGGTAAAGCGCTCGAAGGAATATTGCTGTGCAGCCACTGCGCCACAGATGAAAAAGCATGCAGTAACAATGAACTTTCGAGGCATACTTAAATTTAATAAATGCAAAGGGATTGCACGAATTAATCCCGACGGCTACGGGAGTTACACGGATTTCAGTAATAGCCTGGTGAGGCTTTGAAGTTTGAGGTTTGAAGTTTGATGTTTGATGTTTGAGGTTGGAAACTTGACAACACGGCAATAACTCTACAACTTGTCATCCGCCAAAGGCGGAGCCGCAACTAAGTATACATAGCTCATATTTTTTTGAAATCACTCTTCGTTTCTCGTCCATATCAACCCTGCATCGCCCAACAACGTTTGCAGGAAAATATCGCACTCATTATCTTCTTTACTATGAATGCTTTGATCATATAATTGATGCTATTCGAAGAGAAAAAGAAAGATGCTTTTAAACAATAAGCTTAATCCGCACCTAAACTTCTTAAATGAAAACTTATTTGAAAACTGGCCTCCTAAACATATTGCTCATTTAAGTTGA